>JAJDES010000395.1 GCA_029259675.1 Planctomycetota bacterium | reverse complement strand
AACCGCCGGTGGGCAATTGGGTAGGCATTCTGCGGAGTGCGGGTGGCCGTCCCACGGCCAGCATCGACCGGCTCGGGCCACCGTCTGAAGCACTGAGCTTGCCGCCTTGTGTTCAGTTCGCGAGGCCCGCTGTCGAAAAATCTCAACATGCCCTCCGGATCTCGAAAGTCCCCCCCGGTTCAACTGCTCCTGG
Organism: Planctomycetota bacterium; assembly: GCA_029259675.1. Lineage (GTDB taxonomy): Bacteria > Planctomycetota > UBA1135 > UBA1135 > JAJDES01. The sequence continues at coordinate 23,344 of JAJDES010000395.1, read as the reverse complement.
CCGACGCCCAATTGGAGCAGAGCAACCTGCCGGCCGCGCTGGAGGCCGCGGGCATCGCCGTGACCTGCGCGGCACAGCTGGGTGCCCGCGAATGGCTCCAAAAGGGGGATTTCCAGGTCGTCGTGGCCGAAAGCGGTCAAGCCGCCGAGGATCTGCTCGAGCTGGCCGCTTCCCAAAGCGAGCCACCGGCGGTGATTCTCTTGGACGGATTCGGAACCATTCACGATGCGGTTGAATCCATCCGCCGCGGTGCATTTGACTATCTATCGAAGCCGGCGCCCGAAGAGCAAATTCTGGCCAGCGTCAAGCGCGCCCTATCCCAACAGCGCTTGCTCCAGGAAAATAGGCGCCTGCGCGAGAATTTGGGAGAGCTCTACTCCCTTTCCAACCTACAGACTCGCGACCAGCGCATGCTTGAGGTGTTTGAAACCGTGCGCTCCGTGGCGGACACCAGGGCTACTGTCCTGATTGAAGGCGAGAGCGGCACGGGCAAGACCATGTTGGCGCGGGCCATACATTTGAATTCGGAGCGCGCCAAGGAGCCCTTCGTGGTCGTGCATTGCGGCGCGGTGCCCGAAAGCTTGCTCGAATCCGAATTATTCGGTCACGTGCGGGGCGCATTCACCGGCGCGGTGCGCGACCGCATCGGACGCTTTGAAGCAGCGGACGGTGGAACCATTTTCCTCGATGAGATCGCCACGGCTCCCCTTGAGCTGCAAGTAAAGCTGCTGCGCATTATCGAGACCAAGCAATTCGAGCGCGTTGGCGATGAGCAAACACGCGAAGTGGATGTGCGCGTGCTCGCCGCCGGCAATCGAACGCTCACCATGGAAGTCAGCGAGGGTCGCTTTCGGGAGGACCTGTATTACCGCTTGAATGTGGTTTCCATCCAACTGCCCCCGCTGCGCGAGCGCCCCACCGACATTCCCCTGCTGGCCCAGTATTTCCTAGGGCGAGCCAACGCCGAGCATGGGCGCCAGATTGAGGAGTTCAGCTCGAACGCCATGACCGCGCTCCTGCGTCATGCGTGGCTGGGAAATGTGCGCGAACTTCAAAACCGCATCGAACGCGGTGTGCTGCTGGCCCGAGGCCCGCATATGGAAGCCGCCGATTTGGACCTGGCCGATAGCCGCGTCCAAACCGCCGGCAGCCAAATGGGCGACCACCTTCCCACGAAGCTGGGACCGCTCAAGGAGGCCCTGGAAGGACCGGAGCGCAGCATTATTGAACGCGCACTGGAATTGAACGGAGGCAATCGCACACGCACCGCACAATTGCTCTCGATCGATCGCTCGACTCTCTTCAACAAAATGAAGAAGTACGACCTCCTGGATTCCCAAAGCAAATCGGCCTGAGCACCATGCTATTGCGATCCTCCAAAGCCCCAATTCCCTCCGGATCCCCGTCCGCGGCCAGAACCCGGCCCGTGCCCGCGAGTTCCATTGGAGCCCGGGGGTTGGAGCCGAGAGCCCCAGGGACCAAAATAACCCTGGGAAGCTGGGTTCACCCCACCACCGGGCACAAAGCTCGCACGCCACAGCCCGCTCCCGTAGCTTCAGCGTCCCCAAGCTTCCCGCCACGATGAACAAGAGCCTCGCATACCTAAGCCTCCTGGGCCTCGCCGCCAGCGGGACCATGCTGTGGTTCGAGCATCCGCAGGCCATATGGGTGGGCTGTGCCGGGCTGCTCTTGGGAGCACTCTGGGTCTACCTCAGCCTCCGCGCGCGATCCAAACAACTCAATGAGACAGAGGGTTTTGCGGACGCACCCTATCGCAACCAGCCCATTCCCAAATCGCTTTTCATCTTTCCCATCCTGGCGTTAGGCACCGTGGCCGGTGGCATTTGGCTGCACGACAAGGGGCTGGGAAAAGACCCGGAAGTGTTGCTCCAGCATGCGCGCACCGCACTGGATGCAGGCGAATACGACGCCGATGAGATTCGCTACGAATTGGACTTGGCACTGCGCCTCATGCCCGAGCCGCGCGAACGCGACGGAGTGTTGGACGCGACATTGGCCGTTGCTATTTACAGGGCACGTGCGGATTTCTGGCTCGATCAAAGCGCGCTGGATCGGGCTCGCGAAGAATACAACGCGATCGCGGCTCTCATCCCCGACGATGTCACCAACGACATTCAGTTGGCGAAGCTCGATGGGCGCGAGGAAAAGTACTCCTCCGCGATCGCTCGTCTGGACAGTGTAATGGAACGCAGCAAAGGACACGTGGGAGCCCACCTGAACCGAGCTCGCATGCGCATGTCCGTCGCCGATCAAATCTTGGCCGAAGCGGATGACATCCTGGCGGCCGTTTTGGATGACGAACAAGCTGCCATCGGCAAAGAGATTGCCGCACAGGTGATCGCACTCGATCGAGACGATCCGATTCGCGCGGGAATGCTGCATAGGTTGACCGAATTGTTTCCGCCCGAATTCGAGGGTTCCCGCAAGCAAATTAATAATTGCATGCAGCGCGCATCGGTCATGCTTTCCGAAGCGCGAACCGACTTCCTTGAGACCCTTCGGCGCGGCCCGAGCTTTGGCAATCTTTCCGGCCTCATTGAGTTGTATCACCGCTCCGGGCGGGCGGAGGAGACCATCGACTTCGGCCTTTCCATGGCCGGTCACTTGGCCGCCGAAAACGACAAGCAAACGATTCAAAGCCTAGCCGATGCCCTCGGCCAGGTCGGTCGTTCGCGCGACGCGGCGCTTTTGGTTGCCGGGCTATCGGAAGCCAAGCTGGAATTCAATTTAGACTTCATGCCCAAGTGGTGCGAAATCCTCTATCAAGCAGAATTCTGGCCGGCCCTGACTGCGACGGCCGGCGACATGCGCGAGCAGGCCGGGGATGGCCACCCTTTGCACGAGGAGTACCGCTCGATTTCGCTTTTTTATCAGGGCATTGCGCGCAACCGGATGGGTTCGCACGCAACAGCAGCTTCCAATCTGCGCACGTACACGCTGGATCCCGTTTATTGGGAACCGGTTCACAATGCGCGTCTATTGGCCTTCCAAGCCTTGGCCGATTCGACCGCCGCACTGCGCGGTGCCGGTGCCGTGCGTCAGTCCCTGCAAGCGCGCAAGCAAGCCTTGATCCTGGGCGGCAAAGCGGATGCAGCCGCTTGGGAAGAGCTGATTCGAGTTGAGGCCAGATTGCAAAGTCGCGACGAGGAGTTGCTCGTTTCCCACGGTCACTGGATGGCGAGTGCTCCGGAGCGCTCCGACGAGCTGTTCAAACGCTGGAGTGAATTCGGCGAACGGGTTCAGGCCCGCACGAAAACCAACATCACCCAACTCCATCGGATCCTGCGCAGGGATGATCGTTGGGTGCCCGTGTACAACGAAGACACGGACATTTACTTACTTTGGAAGTTGGCGGAGCTGCACCTGCAGGAGGAAGACCACTGGGCCGGGGCAGCGGTTGCCTTGGAGCTATTGCTCGACAAGTTGCCCTTCTTCCCCCCCGCCTTGGATTTGTACTTGCGCGCTTGCCAGCAACTGGGACGGCAATCCGAAGCCATTGATCTGCTTTTAGATCGCTTAAATTACCTCTCCGATCACCGTCCCACTGTCGAGTATTTGATGCGGCTCGAGCCCGAGATGACGCCGGCCCAGCGCATGCGTTTGGTTCGCTTGACGCCCACCAGCTATGGCTTGCACGCCGTCGCACGAGCACTTCTACAAAGCGGTCGCTACGAAGAAGCCAGGCGCGGCCTGCAAGCCGTTGAAAGATCGCAATTGCTCCCCGAGGGGCTCTTGCTCTTGGGCGAAACGTATTACGCGCAAGAACGATACGCAGAAGCCATTGAAGTGCTCGAGCCCATACGGCCCCAAAGCGAGTTCTATGGCAGAGCCTTCCAACTCTTGCTGGAATCATCCCTGCGCTCAGAAGATCAAGCAACTCTGCTCTCAACGCTCGATTCGCTTCGCACGCCAGAGGAGCCCATGGGCAAGTTGCTGCTGCCCGCTGTCGATCGCTTGTTGCTCTCCAACCGGCGCGCACTTGCCCGCAGTGTCTGCGAATACCTGGACGCCCAAACCCAAACTCGCAGCGGTCGGGCCATGATCACCTTGGCCATTCTGGATCTGTGGGACCGCAAATCCCAATCCGGTATGGAAAACCTACTTCGCGCCGAAGCCTTTCTGGATGACGGGGGCCCCGCACTTGGACGTATCATCCAAGCCACCCAGGAAGGACGCTGGAACGATCTACCGCGCGCCATCCACGAACTCAAGAGTACGGGCTACACGCCTACGCCCGTTCAGCAGGTTGTGCTCGCCTTGTATGAAGAGCGAGTGGATTTGGTCGCCAGTATGCTTGGTGCGAGTGTGCCCGGCCCCGAGGCCGAAGCCATGCACTCACTGCTGGCCGAAGCCAGCAAGCTGATCCTGGGAACGGAAGTTGTTCCCTCGGACGCCGAAGGTGTCGATGAACAAGTCTTGCTATTCCTCCAGGGCCAACCCGAGGAGCCGCGCGACCCGCGCTACTCCTTGGCCTGGATTCTGGCCATTGAACACGCGCAATGGCGCCCCTGGGCCCTCGGCTGCATGCGCGATCTCTCGCGCGAGGGCGAAGCGCTTTGGCCTCTCTATTTAGAAACGGAATTATTGCTGCGCGAAGGAGCCATTGAAATGGCCGATGAGCGCGCCGTCCAATTGACCCAAAAATGGGGCAGCTTCCAGCCTGTGTGGGAGCTTGCGCGACGCATTTCCTCCAACTTGCCCGCGGAAGAATCCTCACTCCGAAAGGTCGCTCGCAAAGGCCGCCGTGTCGCGGCATCACCGGAGACGCGCAAGGCTCAAGCTCAATTGGACTGGGCCCGCGACTTGATCGAACGCGGCAATAACGAGAAGGCTCTGCAAAAAATTGAGGAAGCCCTCGCCCACGATCCAATATTCGGACCGGCCCTGTATGAGAAAGCCCGACTGTTGCGCCAAGTGGGTCAGCACATGGAGGCGCTCAAGGCCTACAACAGATTCTTCGCCACTTTGATTCCCAAGGCGCGTGAAGCGTTCATTCCGGAAATCTTAGATCTCTTCGCGGAAGCCCACTCCCAGCGCAGCATTACCCGCAGCCAATTGGGAGAGCTCTATCAATCGCTAACCGAAGACTTCCCCAATCATGCCCTGGTGGTGATTGCCGCAGCTCAATTTCAAGTTACCGCCAATTTGTTGCGCAACCCTGTCGAGTCCATAGAAACATCCTATGCGGAACTCGCAGCTTTTCGCGAACGCACCGAGCACGCCCCGATTGGATCGCTCTACCCCGGGGCACTGGAGCGCTGGTTCCAATTTTACTTGCACCTCGATCCGGTTCGCGGCGAGCAACTCATGCGGTCGGAACTCGAAGCGGATCCCACGGCCATCGATCCCTGGCTCATGCTGGTTCAAGCCATCCGGGCCCAAGGCCGCGTTCGAGAAGCCGCGCGCGAACTTGACGCGCTCATAGAATTGACGCCGGACGAACGCGCAGTTGCGATGCGCCTCGGCTTGAGTATTGACGAAAAACAACCGATTGAAAAAATTCGGTCGGATTTGACGTGGTTGGAAGAACTGCGCTCCCTCAGCGAATATGACCTGCAGATGCAGTTCCTCTTTGCGCGCGCCATGATTTCCACCGGTGTTCCTGCGAATCTCAACCAAGGCCTCGAAAAGCTCCAGGAGCTTTGGGAGCAAAGAAGCACATTCGATTCGGAACAACTGACCACCATTGAAGTGGGTAGAACCCTGGGCGTCATGCTGTTGCGTTCGGGCAAAGAGGGTGCGGGCGAAGAGGCCGGCAAGATATTTATAGAGCTCGCTAAGTTGACGACGGGCACATTTGAGCACGAGTTCTACCGCGCCCTAGCACTCTTGAGCCCTTACCCCGCATTGGTCGCGCCCAAGTCGGCGGGTGGCCGACCGAAAGAGGGTCGAGGTGAACGCGGTGCCGGTCGTGAAGAGGGCCGCTCCCGCTCCAAAGATGGCGAGGCCGAACCCTCGGAACGCAAGGGCAAACGCGAGGGGAAAAGAGGCGAAAAGGGCAAGCAACGCGAAGGCGAGCCGCCCCCAGGTTGGACCTCGCGAATGAAAAACAAACAAGCGGATTCCGGCGATGGTGAAGGCCTCGAAGCCTCACCGGAAGAAGATGCTCGGCCCGACGAAACTCGTCGCGGTGGCAAGCGAGCGGACCGGCAAAGGGGCGACAAAGGCAAACAGCGCGAAGGCAACCCGCCTGAGGGCTGGACGCGTCGCGCGAAGGACAAAGAGAATTCGCCTACCGACGACGCCGAGGGTCTCACAGGTTCCGAGGACGAACCGGGCAACAAACGCGCCAACAAGAAAAAGGCCGACAAGGGCAAGCAGCGTGAGGGATCTCCGCCGGAGGGCTGGGTCAAGCGCAAGAAGGGCGACAAGAAAAAGCCGGCCGATGAAGATGACGCAGCCGCTGATGAGGCAAGCAGCGATGACGAGCCCGCCGAAGCCAGCGAAGCCACGGCTGTCCAGGGCGCTACGGAAGACGACTAGGCCGAATCTCGATCGCTACACCCTTCGGCCTTCAGCACCTGAGCCAGAGATCCGAAGCGATGGGAGCGCAACAAGCGCTCCAAGCGCGGCAGTGTCTTGCTCAGATTGTAGTAGTGCCGAAAGCGGCTAAAGGCGGGCGCGGGAATGCGGGGCTGCTGCGGATCGAACTCCCATGGGTGCAAGTAAAGCGAAGCCGGCCTACCGGCGCTTTCCGTTGCTTGGACTGCCCGGCGTGTCCAGGCGGCCGGCAACAGCCGAAAATAGCCGCCACCACCGGCGGGCCAATTGCGCCCAAAACCTCGCACGGTCGTGACTGGGAACTCAATGATTTCCCCGCTGCCCTTGCTCGAGCGCAGCACGGAAATTCCCGGTTCAAAGTCGGGGATGCCGTAGGTCGGATGGCGCACTGGGTGGATGCTCGAATCAAATTGGTAGCCGCGCTCTATCAGGATGTCCACAGCCCAAAAAGTTTCGCGTGTCAGCGTGAAGGTGGAGGCCCGAAAGCCCCTCGGTTTGGGCGCACCCGCCGCAATGAGCGCCTGTTCCGTGCGCTCCAAATCGAGCGCGAATCCATCCGGCCCGAGATCTCCCAGAAAGTCGTGATCGTAGCCGTGACTGCCGACTTCATGTCCGGCCTGCAGGCAGCGCCTGACTAAGTCCGGGCGTCGTTCCGCGACCCAACCGAGGAAGAAAAAGGTCGCGCCCGATTGGGTGCGTTCGAGCAAATCAAAAATACGCTCCATGCCCACATCCAGGCGCGATTCCACTTTCAACCAATCGGTTTTGGTGAAGTGATGCCGCAGGTTCGCGACTTGAAAATACTCCTCAACGTCGAAGGAGAGCGCGTGCAATTTGCTGTTATTCATAGCCGCATCTCCCCCATGGCACGCACAACTCGCTTCGCGTTTCCTCGCCAGGTCAAATCGCGCTCCAGGATGGTGGCGCGCGCGTTCGAACCCAGTGAGGACCTCAATTGCGGATCCTCCACCAAACGCGATAGCGCCGCCTGAAGCGCCGCTTGATCTCCTGGTTCAATCAACAAGCCATTTTGTTCGTGATTCACAACTTCGCGCAAGTTGGGTTGATCTGGAGCCACGACTGCGCAGCCAGCCGCCATGTACTCGTGCAACTTTAGCGGAGATGCGTAGGCGTTGATGGCCGGGACCAAGGCAACATCAAAAGCGGGCAGCAGGCGCGGAATGGAGGCGTGCGGGCGCGGTCCCGCAATGTGCAGGCGCTCGCGCAGCCCCAGTTCCTCAGCTTTGGCCAGCAAGGCGGCTTCCGCCGGCCCCATGCCCACCAGTATCAGGTGACACTCGCGCAGGCTCGGCGCAAGCATGGACTCGAGCACGAGATCCAAACGATGCCAATCTCGGTAGTAACCGACAAACCCGAGCACGGGCCCGGTGATCGTGTCGCCGAGCCCCAAAGCTTCGCGAGCACTCATGCGCGCGTGGCTATCTCCCGGCTGCGCATACTGCTCGGGATGAACACCGTTCGGGGTCACCAGAAGCCGCTCGGGCTGCACGCCCATCTCGATCAACATTTCACGCAGTACGTTCGTCACGACACATACGAGGTCCGCTCCGCGAAAGATGTATTGCTCCATGCGAGCAGCCAAGCGCGGAAAGGAAAGTCCTCGCGTTTTGGACAGCTCCAAAACCATGGGTGAGTTGACCTCCAACACCAAAGGGCATTTGAGTCGTTTGGCGGCCATGACACCGGCGGCATTTCCGAAAGCGTAGCGCTCGTAGATGAAATCCGGTTCAAAGCCTTGGGCCGCCTTAATGATTCGATCCCGAGCAATGGCGCTGTAACTATATTCGGCCAATTCGCGCACGAAGCGCGGCACGCGTCGAATCCAACCCCAGCGCGACCGGCCCGAGCTATCTCCCTGGCCTCCCTCGGCCTTACCCTTGGGAGAATCCCCGCCGCCCGCGTTGGACGAATGTCCATGGGCACCGGCAGCATCCCGCTGCTTGTCAGGCTCCCCAGCCGCCGAGCTCGCTTTTTGCGCCGCGTCGCCCTGGCGCACCAAGCCCACCTCCAGCACGTCATGTCCCTCCGCCTCGAATGCCTTTTGCAGGGACCGAATGTGAACGGCCTGGCCGTCATCGGCCATGGTGCGGTGGTGATATAGAATCCTCGCCATTAGAGCTCTCCCCGCTGCACCTGTTCACGCTGACCTCTGCGGGCATCCACAGCGACTTGCAGGCAGCGCTCAAGCGCCTGGGTGCTCGCCGCCCAGGACAGGGGCAGCACACGCTCGCGCAGAGCCTCGCTACCGGGGGGATTGTTGAGCAATTTGCGCAGCATGTCGCCCAGTTCATCGGCCGAGCGACTTTTTGCAAGAGTTCCACTGAGCCCTTCCAGCAATTCCCCGGTGCCGCCGGCGTCCGTGGCTAAGACTGGCAAGCCGCAGGCGAGCGCTTCGAGCACAACATTGGGCCTGCCCTCCCGTGTTGACGTCAATAGCAAGCAGTCCGCGGCGCGGTACCAATCCACCAGGCGCTCCGGTTTGGCCTCGCCGATCAAACTCACCTGGGCTTGGGCACCGAGACGCTCAACTTCGCGCAGCAATTCGCCCTCCATGGGCCCGCGACCGACAAAGAACAGCTGAGCGTTGCTAGGGGCGCCGGCAAGAAAACTGCGCAGAGCCAAAAGAGGATCCTTGCGCGGTATCAAGTGCCCGACCACCAGAACGAAAGGGAGCTCCTGTGGCAAATGGAGAGCGGCTCGTGCGGCACTGCGGTCGCCCGGCGAAAAACGCTCCACATCCACGCCGTTGGGAACTAGGCAGCCCCGGCCCCCACCGAGTTCGTCCATGCTGTTCAAGAGGTCTTGGGATACGGCGCACCAATGTCCGGCAGCACTCAAATACTGCCGCAGCTCAGCACCCAGACCAGCCTCTCCCGCCACCTGCAAAATGTCGCTGCCGCGGCCGGATACCACACATGCCAAATTCAGCTCCCGCAGCCTGGGAGCAGCGGCTGAAGCGGGCCACGCATAGTCGCACACAACGACATCCAGCTCAGTCCCACTCAAAAGTCTTTGGCATCCCGCATCGGCCAGGCGCCTTGCATTTCCTCGCGGGAAACGCGGCAGGTGCCAATAGCGCGGATACTCAATCGAGATGCCCAAGCGCTCTTCGCTCGCGGGCAACGCAGCCCATTTGGCCCAATTCCCGAAGGCCAGGGGCCAAGTCGTTCTCGGCAAAGGATGGACCACGCGAACTTCGTGCCCGCTTTCCAACATGCAGCGCCATCGTCGTTCGGCGAAAATACCCTCAAAGGGGAAACTCGCACTGGGATAGAGCGTGGTGAGGACGCCGATTTTCATGCACTGAGCCCACTTACAGCATGCCGGCGGCGCCATTGTTCGAGCACAAAGAGGCTCCAAAGCAAGCGCGCATGATCGCGCCGGCCACTTTGGTGTTGCTGCAATCGCTCCTGCAACAATTCACGCTGAAACCATTCCGCCGGCAATGTTTGCAAGGCGTCGCCGATCGTTGCCTTAAGGGGTCCCCGAATCCAAGCCGCGAGAGGCGTATCGAAGCCTCGCTTTTGACCGTCGAGTACGGAACTTGGCAATCGCGATCTCAAAGCTTCTCGCAGCGCGTGCTTGCCCCGACCACTGCGCACCTTGGAGGCGGCCGGAAGATTGGCAAAGCGCTCCACAAAGCGATGGTCGAGAATCGGCACCCGCACTTCCAGCGAAACGGCCATCGAGGCGCGATCCACTTTGGTCAGAATTTGATCCGGAAGATACGTGTGGAAATCCGCGTATTGAGCTCGGTAGAGACTGTCGTCCACCGTGGGCCTGGCGTAGTGCTCGCGGAAATTGGCGCTGGGGTCGTAATCGCCGAGGCGTTGGAGCAGATCTCCGTGGAGCAGGGACTTTATTGCACTCGGTTCCTGCTGACATACCGAGCGCCAGTAAGCCTGGGCCGGGTCATCGCCGATGTTGGTTAGAAACGTGCGCCCGCGCAGAAAGCGTGGAGCCCAGTCCATTTGCGGGTAAATCTTGCCCAGTGAGCGAGCGATACTGCGTCCTGGGGATCCCAAACTCCGGCGCAATCGATTCTCCGCCACGTCGTGAACGTAGCGCCGATAGCCGGCAAAGGTTTCGTCGCCGCCATCGCCGGACAAAGCGACCGTGACGTGTTCGCGGGCCATGCGCGAAACCAAATAGGTCGGCACCGTCGAGGGGTCCGCCAGGGGCTCGTCGTAAAACCAAGGCAGGGTTTCCAGAGCGAGCGCGGGATCGGCCTCCAGAATTTCCGTGTGCAACTTGGCCGACAAGCGCTCCGCCGTGGCACGAGCGTGCTCCAATTCATTGTGCGAACGCTCGTTGAATCCCACCGAGCAACACACGACCGGATCCGCTTGGCTGCGCGCCATGGAGGTCACGACCGCAGTCGAATCGATGCCGCCGGACAAGAAGGCTCCCAGAGGGACATCCGCGACCATTCGATCGACCACAACGCGATCGAGCCATTCGAGGATTTCCTCGGGCTCGCATTCCCCTCGCAACTGCTCGAGTGGCAAGTCCCAGTACCGCCAACTTTGCGCGCGCCCCCCGGGTTGCCAGCGCAGCAAGTGACCCGGCTCCAATCGATTCATGCCGGACCAGGCCGCTAAGGGTCCGCCGACATAGCCGCTGACCAAGTAGTCAAGCAGCGCCTCGGGCCGCATTTCACGGGCCAATTCGCCGCGCTGCAAAATAGCCTTGGGCTCGCTGGCCCAAAACAAACCGCTGGGCGTTTCGGCATAGTAAAGCGGCTTGATGCCCAGACGGTCGCGACCGAGCAAGACCTTCGGTTGACTGGGCTCAGTGCCCGCAACGGGCCTGTAATCCAAAATGGCAAAGGCAAACATGCCCACCAAGTCTTCCACGAAGGCCTCGCCGCGCTCCTCATAAAGGTGTATCAGCACCTCCATGTCGGATTGGGTCTTGAACCGATGCCCGCCGCGCTTGAGCTCTTCGCGCAACTCCCGAAAGTTGTAGATTTCCCCGTTGCCGACGAGGATGACATCGCCCGTTTCGTTCTCGAGCGGTTGGCGCCCCCCCTCGAGATCAATAATGGATAGCCTGCGAAAGGCAAGGCCGAGATTGCCGCGCACACGCGCGTGCGCATCATCGGGCCCGCGATGCGACAGGGTCTGAGCCATCGCCAAAAGCTCCGCTTCCGTGGGTTGCCCGCGGTGCAAGCCGATTCCAACCAATCCGCACATAACTTAGGAAGTCCCCTCTAGGCCTGGGGTGCGGGAGTATCCCTAAACCCGCGCTGGACTACAGGACCGCGACCGAAACCATGGGGGCGCACTCGTCGCAAACCGTCACCACCAAGCTGGCGTTGCTGCCCTGCGTTTTGCGTGGGAACCAAATTGCGATCGTTTAGATCCTGAAGCGCCAATTTCTCGAAAACCATGATGAGGGCCACGTAGTGATAGAGCAGGTCAAAGTGGCCGCGGTTGAGGAAAGTGCTGCCGATGCAAAAGGATGTCAACGAAGCCTCAAACATGACAGCGTAATTGATCATCCAGCTCGAATAATACTTGCGCGAGGCCAGCTTTCGAATCCGCCAACAACTTCGGAAGGACATCGCTATCAGAACCGCATAAAGGAAGAAGGAGATGCTTCCGGTTTCGGCCCAAATTTGAATGTAGCTGTTGTGGGCCACAAAAATGTTGTCGCCTCGCAACTCCTGGGCCGTCGGATTGGGTTGATAGTCCATGTACCGACTTCGAAATTTGTTCAGACCGACCCCCAAAACCGGATTGTCCAGCGCCATGCGGGTGCCCGCTGCCCAGGAGCGGAAACGGGCCTTCGCCGATGAATCCTCCTCAACGTTTTGAAGCGTTCCAAGGCGATCCTTCACATTGGAAGGCGCCAAGATCAGGCCGAGAATTCCCAGCAGGACGCCGATGCCGATCCCCAGCCCGCGATTCCGCGAGCGCCAAATCAGCACGCCGATGCCCCCCACCAACGAGAGAAAACCACCCCTCGATCCGGTCAACAGCACGGTGATCATGATCAGCGGAATACTGACGAAGAAAACCTTGCGCAGAATTTCCTTCTTCTCCGACATGCCGATGTGAAAACACAGGGGCACGGACATCGCGAGGGCCAGGGCAAAGTCGTTGTTGTCGGCGAGCATGCCGCCCGGGCCCGTGGTAATCGAGGAGCGCCCCATGGTCATCACGCCCCACAGCCCGGACTTGACCCCGTAAAAGGCAAAGGAGAGCGCAATCACCCACATCATGACCCGCAGGTGCTCGCGCGTTGTGATCACCGCTGTCGTGAAGAGCGCAATCACCACGATCTTTATGAACTCCATCAAGCGCGAGATCTGGAACTTGTCTCCGGCACCCGTCATGGAGAAGCCCACACCCAGGGCCACCAGCGCGATCATCAGAATCATGATCCAGGAGCGCAGGGTCGGCATGAACCAGCGCTCGCGCTTGGAATTCATCACAAAACCCGCAAACGTCAGGATGGCCACATAGTAGGACCAGCGCATGTTGCGCACGGTGCCCCAGGCCAAATCCTGCACGCGCATGTAAGCCAGCCAGCTGAACGTCAACAAGCCCACGTAGGGCCTGCGGAAGCAGGCCGGCAATAGGCTCGTGATTATGAGGACTACAAAAAGTTCCCGCATCGTTCAGTGTGCTGACCGCGAACTCGAAGTCGAGCCGATCAGCGTGGCGCGCTTCCGATTGGATCGCTCGCGATCAATAGAAACTGCGCTGCATCTCCTCGATCGCCTGCACAACGCCTGAAGGCAACGTGTCTCGATCGGTTTCGAAGGTGTAGGTGAACCACGCCAAGACCGCGATCATGATCGAGCTGGAAGAGCTGATCAGTATCGTCTTGAAGCGTGCTTGACGGCGTTCGCGCCTGGTGGTGATGGTGTTGATCACGCCCAGAACCGGTAGCGTCATGATGCCGGTTACATCGCTCACGTTGCGGAAGCTATTCTTGGTGAACTCCATCACAACAGAGGATCCAAGTCCCGCGACCAAGCCCGCCAAGAGAGCCGCGATAGCGATGAGGAATACATTCGGCTCCGGCTCCGCGGCTTCAGCGATGGGCCGGTCATGCCACTTCAGCGGATTCTTGTTGGCGCGCTCCAAGCCCTTGATCGCAGCCTGCTTCAGATTGACTTCGTTTTGCGCTTCCTTGAGTTGCTCGCGGCGCACTTCCACGTCCAGCTCGATTTCATCGTGCTGACGTTGCAGCTCGCGCTTCTGAGTCTGAATGTCAGTCAGTTCACGCTGCCTGGCTTCGTAGGCCTCCAAAGTGCCGCGCATGGTTCTGCCGTCAGCCAATTTTTGCTTTAGCTGCCCGGCCATGCGCGCCTTCTCTTCGTTCGGAACGAAGCGTTGGGTTGTCAGGTCTTCGCGCCCCAAGTTGCGCACCACATCGATTTGATCTTCCTTCACGTCAATCTGATCTTGGACGGTTTGGAAGCGTGAGTGCCGCGGCAACAGCCCCTCTTGCGACAGCTTCAAGATGGCGATTTCCTGCTCCAATTTGGCCACCTGAACTTCCGTGCTGGAGCCCAATTCCGTCCGCTCAAATAGGACCTCATCCGGGGCCTTATCGAATTCCTCCTGCAGGTAGGCAATCTCGGCTTCCAGCGCGGCAAGCTCTATTTCCACTTCGTCTCGATCCTGCATCAACTTCGTCAATTGCAGTACGACCGGGTCCTCGTTGCGATTGCCCTCCATGCGGCCGTTGGGAAGGTAGAGCAAGCCCATTTCATTCTGAATTCGATTGCGCTCGTTGAGGGCTTCGCTGTAAAGCCGTTTGGCGTCGCGCAGGTCGTTCTGCAAGAGATCGCGCTCCCCTTCGAGCTGACCGATGTCCCAATCGATGATGTCTTTCACCCAGGCCTTCACGTGGGCGTTTAGGAATTGCTCGGCGCGCTTGGCCCGGATATCGCTGTACGAGATTTCGATAAAGGTCGAGCCGCTGGCCTTCTCTTTGCGCTTGACAGAAATGTTAATCGAGCTGCGCACGCGTTTCGTGTAATCCGACTGTTCCTTGCGATCGAGTTGGGCGAAGTCCTCCCAACCGAGTTCCTTAATGACGCGCTCGATCAGCGCTCCACTCTCGAGGTGGTTCTCAACGTTGTCCACTTCCTGGGCCAGGGCACCGCCCTGGGGATTGCGCCTGGACACATCCTTCTCAACGCGCGTGTGGCGCAACTCAAACTTCCCCATAACGCGGTACTTCTTCGGAATCAGGACTGCCAAAGAGCAACCGATTGCGAAGGCAAACACCGTCGGCAGGATGATTTGCCATTTGCGTCGCTGCAGGACTCCGAGGATCTCCTGCATCTGGCCTTGGGATTCGACGTACATGGTTGGGCTCGCTTAGCCTCGCTAGAAGAAGTTGTTGTTATTGTTGTTGCCGCGACCCCGACCCCGCCCACGATTGAGATTCAGGTTGTCGATATTGCTGATTTGGAGCAATCCGAATAGCGCCTGGGTGACTTGGCTGATAACCGTGGTCAAGGGCGAAATGGCCGCGCTGATGAAATGCCCGATTTTGGCCAGGAAGGTCGGCGGGATGTAAACGATGTCCCCTTCGCGCACATGCACGTTGTAGGTCGAATCGCCGGTCCGCAACATGTCCTGGACGTTGACAATAATCACCTGTGGATCGCGCGGATCGGGGCGGATCAAGCGTACCCGCCCCAGGTTGGCGGCGTTGGGTGTGGGTCTGGCTGAAAGCACGGCTTCGAAAATGGTCAGGTCACCGGTGAAAGGTCTGGGCCCTTCCCCCGATACTTCTCCCAGTACCCAATAGATCTTTCCGGAACCCGATTGAAGCTGAACAGTGATATCCGTTCGCTCAAAGTAGGGTGAATACTTCTGGGTCAGCAGAATCTCGATCTCCGAGCGCGTCATGCCGGCCACGTGGACCGCACCCAGTTCGGGCATGGTTATGGTGCCGTCCAAGCCGACTCGCTCCGCCCCACGCAGCTCGGGGTGGTAGGCGTCCACATAGGAGACGGCGTCCCCCAAGCTGACGTAATTCTCCTCCTCGGCATTGCCCGTGTAGCGCTTCCCCGGGCCCTCGGTATTGAGGTACTGAAGCAGGCGCTTGTCAGGCGTCACCTGGCAACTCACGAGGAGCGTCAGGGTGCCGAGTAACAGGGAGCGTAGGAGCAGCTGGGAGAATTGCATGTTTGACGGGGGCACGCTGGAGCAGGATGCGATGGGGTGCGTCGCACTCTAGCGGCTGGGGAGCCCCATCCAAGAACGGATAAGGCAGTCGTGAGGGGTACTTCGGCCCTTTCGGGGCTGCGGTTTACGGGCCCTCGGCCAAGATCGTTAAGGCCGCGCCCTCGGGCCCCTGCTTGAGAAACGGAAGTGCCCCTCGAAATCAGCCCTGGGAGCCCACCAGGGCCGTTTTATTTGCCAAAGCGCGCGGTCGACGAAAGTTGAATTTCTCAACTGCCAAGACCTTTCCCGGATGTCCCTGGGATCCGCCCGCCAGCACCCAAATCCAGGTCAAGTCGGAACGAATGCCCACACTTTTGGCACAAGCGATCCGGCGGCGCGCAGTCGAGTCCGCCCCCCTTTCACCACCGCGACGATCGAAGCCGGGCGACAACGCCCGACGCCTCGCTCGAATCCAAACCCGCCCAAGCCCCGCCAGTCCGGTCGGGCTGCGCCGTTTGGGAGCCTAGGACAATCCGCCGGCGGCGGCGAAGCGCGCTAGGCCCGCCTGCCAACCGGCCATGGGAGCCTTGCGAAGGGCGGTCAGGCGTGCGCAGCTAAGAGCGGAATTGGCGGGCCGGTGGGCCGGCCGAGGAAATTCCTCGCTGCCACAGGCTTCAATGCGCACTTTTTCCAATCCGGCCAATTTGAGCACTTCGGCTGCAAAGTCATACCAGCTGCAAATTCCTTCACAGGCGGCGTGATAAACCCCCGCTTCACCGCGCGTCAGCACATCCCAAAGGGCCGGAGCCAGCTCCAAAGTAGAAGTCGGCGAGCCCAGCTGATCGGAGACCACCTTCAATTCCCCTCGCTCGCGACCCAAGCGACAAATCGTGCCGGGAAAGTGGGCTCCACGGGGTCCGTAGAGCCACTGGGTGCGAACGATTCGCGTTCCATCGGGATGCTCCTGCGTGGCCTGAAGCTCGCCGGACAGCTTGGTGCGCCCGTAGGCGGACAGGGGGTGCGGCTCATCGCTTTCGAGGTAAGCGCTGCCTTTGTCGCCGTCGAAGACGAAGTCCGTGCTGACCAAAACCAGCGGCAAAGCGCGCGCGGCGCAAGCTCGGGCGAGCACGGCGCACAAATCGCCATTGATCTTTTGCGCGAGGCTCTCCTCTTCCTCCGCCTTGTCCACAGCCGTGTAGGCAGCGGCGTGGATGACACCGGCCAGTGGCCCCGATCGATCGAGCAAAGCCTCCACTTGCTTCGCATCGGACAGATCCACGCCCGCTTCGCGAACTTCCGGGTGGCCGTCGGGGGCCGGCCGAACGTCCGTGCCGATGGCCGTGCGTCCCTTGGGAACCTGCAGCAGTAGTTCACTGCCCAACATGCCCGCCGCCCCTGTTATGAGGACCGGCCCTTCGGCGCAACCAGGTTCCATACTAAGCGTGTTCCGCTTGGTCTACGCGGTTGGCGCCACCCTTGGCCACTAGCGAACTGGCGTGGTGAAGGGATTCAAACGTACCCGCATCCGTCCACCAACCTTCCAGCACTTCGTAGGTCATCGACCCGTCGCGGATGTACCAGTTGTTGACGTCGGTGATCTCTAATTCGCCTCGACTCGAGGGCTCCAACGTCTTGATGACATCAAATACGCGGCTGTCGTACATGTAGATTCCGATCACGGCCAAGTCCGAAACGGGTTCGGTCGGCTTCTCAATGATCGAAACAACCTTGTCGCCGTCGATCTCCGCAACACCAAAGCGCTCCGGATCATGAACTTGCTTCAGCAGAATCTTCGCACCCTTTTCCTGGGCTCTGAACTCGCTGACCATGTTGACGATGTTGCGCTCGATAATGTTGTCACCGAGGATCACGCAAATCGATTCACCCGCCGCCCAGTGTTCTGCCAACCCCAAGGCTTCGGCGATGCCACCCTCACCTTTTTGGTAGGTGTAATTGAGGTGCTTCAGACCAAAGTCGGATCCGTTGCCCAAGAGACTTAGGAAGTCACCCGATTTGCGCCCGCCGGTGACAATCATGATGTCCTCGACCCCGGCCTTCACTAAGGCCTCGATCGGGTAATAGATCATCGGCCGGTCAAAAACCGGCAGCAGGTGTTTGTTGGTGATCTTGGTGAGGGGGAACAGGCGAGTGCCCAGTCCTCCGGCGAGAATGACGCCCTTCATGGATCTTTGCCGTATTGAGGGACCTGTGGAGCAGGCGGACAGCTGCGACACGGGCTCTGGGGGCCCCTGGCAGGCTGGAGGGGCGCCTACTCTATCGAGGGTCCTCAAATCGTCAACGCGGCCGCGGAGACGGTCCGAGTTCAGAATCCGCGCCGCCCTGCAATTTTGGGCTCCAGGGACCGATGATCGGGTCGCAAGGGAAGCGCTAGCCGGCCCTAGAAAAGCGGCCTTGCGGGCAATGGAGCAGCTTGCACTCGATCGGCCGGGTCAAGCGTGGGTCTCCGCTGAGTGAATACCGGAACCGCTTTCAGCGCCGGTCAAATTCCGGCGAGCCCGCGGGCCGACTCTCATTTTCGCCTGGTGCTCGCCGCTCGCTCAGCCGCAATGCCTGGCCTCCAGCCTAGGCCTGCGTCTTCCGATACCACTCAACGAAGCGTTTCAAACCGTCGCGCACAGCCGTGCTGGGAGCGTACCCAAGTCGCTCTTTGGCCTTGCTCACATTGGCGTAGGTGACGAGTACATCGCCGGGTTGCATGGATTGTCGATCCAAGCTGGGTTCGACCCCGCAAACCTCGCCGATCCACTGCACCAACTCCGCCAATGAAGTGGTTTGCGATTCGCCCAAGTTGTAAATCTCGTAACCTTCGCAGCGATCGACGGAGCGCACCACACCATCGACGATGTCATCAATGTAGGTGTAGTCCCGGCGCGTCGTTCCATCACCAAAGAAGGGAATCGGCTCGCCCTGCAGGCACAACCGCACGAATTTGTGAATCGCCATCTCCGGGCGCTGGCGCGGACCGTAAACCGTAAAGAAACGCAGGCAGGTGGTTGGGATTCCGTACAGGTGATGGTGCGTGTAGCAATGCAATTCGCCGGCACGCTTGGTTGCGGCATAGGGCGAAACCGGGTGATGAATGTCGTCGACTTCACTGAAAGGGACGTTTTCATTGGCGCCGTACACGCTGGATGAGGATGCAAACACGAAGCGTGTGCCTTCGTACTTACGCAGTTCCTCGAGCAAGATCAAAGTGCCGCGAATGTTGACATCCTGGTAGTGCAGCGGGTCCAGCAACGAAGGACGCACACCGGCCATGGCGGCCAAGTGCACGACGCAATCGAATTCCCCTTCGGCAAACAATTTGGCGACCAGGCTTTGATCGCGGATGTCACCCGTCACGATTTGCGCACCGGCCAAGGCCTTTGCATTTTCGCGCTTAATGGCCGGGTCGTAAAAATCGTTGAAGTTGTCCAAGACGGTGATTTCATCACCGCGTTGCAGCAGACGTTCGCTGAGATGCGAGCCGATAAAGCCCGCTCCGCCGGTTACCAAAATGCGCGACATCGTGATCTTTCGTTCGTGCGTTGTAGTCGACTTAGCAATCTAGCCCGGTCCATTATTCGACCGTGACGCTCTTGGCCAAATTGCGGGGCTTGTCGATGTCGCAGCCCTTCAACTCGGCAATGAAATAGGAAAGCAACTGGAGTGGAACCACATTCAGAATAGGACTCAGCCACTCATTCGTGTCCGGTACGGCGAGCCCCTCATCGGAAACCGCATGGCAGCCGGGGTCGGAACCGACGCAAATCACACGTCCCCCCCTGGCCTTGACCTGTTCAATGTTGGAGCGCAATTTCTCGGCCAAACGTCCCTTGGGCGCCAACGCCAGGGTGGTCATGCCCGGCTCGATCAAGGCGATCGGCCCGTGCTTCATCTCGCCTGCCGGATAGCCCTCCGCGTGCACGTAGGAGATTTCCTTGAGCTTCAGCGCGCCCTCGAGTGCAACGGGATAATTGATGCCGCGTCCAAGGAATAGAAAGCCCTTGGAATCCACGACGTGCTCGGCGATTGCCCGCACCTTAGCGACGCGCTCGTCGCTCAACAAAGTGCTCAATTTCGGTCGCAATTCGCGCAAATCGCGCAGGAGTTGAGAAGCCGCTTCGGCCGTTACGGTGCCGCGCGCCCGCGCCGTTCGGATGGCGAGCAAGTAGCTGGCCACCAACATGGCCACGAATGCTTTGGTGCTGGCGACGCCGATCTCCGGACCGGCTTCGATGGAAATCATGCCCTGGCAATCGCGCACCATCGAACTGCTGATGCTGTTGACGATGCACGTGCCGTGGGCGCCGAGACGAATGGCTAAGCGTAAGGCCTCCAACGTATCAGCGGTTTCGCCGGATTGGGAGATGCCCAAGGCGTACGTGCCCTCGCTGAGCTTGGGATTTCGATAGCGAAACTCGGAGGCGTAATCCACATCCACCGGCACGCGCGCAAGTCCCTCCACCATGTACCCGGCGATGTAGCCCGCGTGCAAAGCCGTGCCGCAGGCTGTCACCTGCAAACGTTGCATTTTGGAAAGAGCTGCATCCGAAAAGCTATCCCCCTCCAACTGCACATCCCCGCGCTCCACGTCAATGCGACCGTGGAAAGCGCGCGCCAACACATCGGGCTGCTCGTGAATCTCCTTGAGCATGAAATGCGCATAACCCTGCTTGTCGGCCGACTCGGCGTCCCAGTCCACCTGCCGAGGCGCACGCTCAACCCGTTCGCCGTTCAGCCGAATGATGGAAACCTTGGAGCGCGTCAGCTCCGCAATATCTCCATCCTCAAGAAATGTGATTTGGCGCGTATAGGGCAGCAGCGCCATCACGTCGGAGGCCAAAAACACTCCTCGCTCCGATTGCGCGATGCACAGCGGCGGACCTTGTCGCGCGCAAATCAAGCGTTCCTTGGGCTCACGCGTGACGAGGGCGATGGCGTAGTTTCCGCGCACGCGTTCCAAGCAGCTGCGCACGGCTTCCAGCGGTTCGCTGCCCTTCGAGAGTTCGATGCCGATGATTTGCGTCAGCACTTCCGTATCCGTGGCCGACTGCAGCTCAATACCGGCCGCTTCGACCTCGTGCCTCAGGTCGAGGTAATTCTCGATGATGCCGTTGTGCACCAGAGCGACGCGCCGACCCGCATCTTGATGCGGATGGGCATTGCCGTCAGACGGTTCGCCGTGGGTAGCCCAACGCGTGTGCCCGATTCCCAGCAAGGCGGGCGCATCACCGGATTCCGCCAGCAAGCTTTCCAGTTTGGCCAAGCGGCCCTGGCGTCTGCGTACGATCAGCTCGTCCGGCTGAATAATGCCGAGGCCCGAACTGTCGTAACCGCGGTACTCAAGGCAGCGCAGTCCTTCGACGAGCAGTGCCTGCACACCCCCATCGCCGGGTTCGTTCAACCAGGCGCCGACAATCCCACACATGTCAGGCCTGCTCCTGTCCGGCGACCTTTCCTGATCTCATTTCCGAATCCACACGATCTCTGAAGTAATCCAGAGTGCGCGCGAGTCCGTCGGTCAGACTCACTTTCGGCTCCCAGCCCAAAACGCGGCGGGCCTTGGTGATGTCCGGTTGGCGAACCTTGGGGTCATCCTCGGGCAATTCCAAGTGTGTGATCTTGGAGCGGGATCCCGTGAGTTCAATCACCGCGCGCGCGAATTCCATGATGGTCATCTCGTGCGGATTGCCGATGTTCACGGGCAGAGCTTCATCGGAGTTCAGCAGGCGGTAAATGCCGTCAACCAGATCATCGACGTAGCAGAACGAACGTGTTTGCGAGCCGTCGCCAAAGACAGTCAAGTCTTCGCCGCGCAGCGCTTGGCTCATGAATGCCGGCAGAGCGCGACCGTCGTTCAGACGCATGCGAGGTCCATATGTATTGAAAATGCGCACGATGCGCGTCTCGACCCCATGGTAGCGGTGGTAGCCCATGGTCATCGCTTCGGCGAAGCGCTTGGCCTCGTCGTAAACCCCGCGCGGACCAACCGGATTCACGTTGCCCCAATAATCTTCCGTTTGGGGGTGCACCAGCGGATCGCCATAGCACTCGGAAGTGGAAGCCAGGAGGAAGCGCGCCTTCTTCGCGTGCGCCAAACCCAGGGCCTTGTGCGTACCCAACGAGCCGACTTTCAAAGTTTGAATGGGCAGCTCTAGGTAATCAATCGGACTTGCCGGTGATGCAAAGTGCAAAACCGCATCCAATTCGCCGGGAACGTGGATGTACTCGGTCACATCCTGGTGCAGGAAGTGGAAGCCCGGATCGCCCCCCAGGTGATCGATGTTGGCCATATCCCCCGTAACGAGGTTGTCCATGCAATAGACTTCATAGCCTTCGGCCATGAATCGTTCGCAGAGATGGGAGCCAAGGAATCCGGCTCCTCCAGTAATCAGCACGCGCGGCTTGGACATAAGACAGGAAAAAGGGGGCGTTGGACGGAGGGCGAGATACTAGCCAATCGAATAGCCCATGGCTCGCCATTGGGCCGCTTGAGTTGCCGAATTTCGGTCAGGGCGCAAAGCCTAGGCTCGCCAGCGGGGATCGTCCCGGGCCTAGGGCTGGAACGTTTCGTTTTCGGATGCGCCGGGATCGGGGCTGGAATTCGTCTCCGAATCCGGTTCCTCCAATTTCGCCTCGCCATCCTCACTGTTGCCCGAGGGTGCTTCCCTCGGAATTGTGGTGGCCGCATCGGAGGCCTCTTCAAAATTTTCGGGTCGATCAAACGTGCCTAGCCCGTCAAAAACAACCTCGCCGGCCTCATCCAGAACGACCTTCACACCCAGACCCTGCACACTGCCCACACCCCGCCAACCGAGGCCGTCGGAACCGGGAATGGCTTGCAAGCCTTCGGATGCGCTGAGACTGAATCCGTCCGTCGACATGAGAACCGGATTGCCGTTCGGCTCGAATGGCAAGCTACCCAGCTCGAGCAAGGGCAAATCAACGCGCTCCCCCGAGGCCAGGACAATCTCTGTGTCGCGAAAATAGATCAGGGCCGGGCCATCGGAAAAATTGGTAACGCGCAGGATTTCCGGGCGAATGTGCTCGAGCAAGTATTCCGCCGCGGTTAGTTCCGTGGTTCCCGCCAATACGCTGCCACCCGGTAGTCGCACGCGGTCGTCCGGAGCCAAATTCAAGCGCGCCTTGGACACCTGGTAGAGGTACATGAGCGGCTCACCTCGACTGGGCTCCGCCAATAGGCAAACACCTTCGTCAAAGAAAACGGCGTTGGATCCGCTGCTGATCCATAGCAATTCCGCTCGTCCGCCCGCCCCGCAATAAACCCAAGTGCCGGCGCGCACTCGATCGCGCTTGCGATAAAGCGTTAGCGGAAAACCCGAATTGGTGCCGTGGTGTTGAACTTGCACGGGATCGGCGTGGCGGATGACCAAAATCTCTTCGAGTCCCGGCGTGACGTCCGCCCCAGCGCCGATGGGCACCGGATAAATGGGCGTCAGCATCGGTTTCGGCACCTTTTGCGTGCGGCAGCTACCCAGCAGCCCGATCAGGAGCAGTGCGGCGCTCAACAGCGCGAACAAAGAAGCTCGCGGCTGTGCAACTGAGGGCAAACTCAAGTCGAAGCCCAAGCCTTGGGCCCCGCGCTCGTGCGAAAGCTCAAACCCTTTACGCGCGTGCAATGTGTCCGCGTGCACTGTGTC
>JAJDES010000394.1 GCA_029259675.1 Planctomycetota bacterium | reverse complement strand
GCCATGGGGATCAGCTCACTTTTGAGCTGGTCCCCTATTTTTTTGGGCGTTGCAACGGGTTGAACCCTCGTCGCAAAAATCCGCACAGCGCTTTGCGTGCGACGCAAGCCGCGACGCAAGCCCCGCCCCAACATGCCAATTGGCAGCTAGGCATCGGAGCTCGGCTTATCGCCCTGTTCCTGTGCTTCATCCGAGCTTGCCACGGGCACGCCCTCAGGCAGGGGAGACTCCTCTTCCGCAAAATTCTTGAGGGCCGGCAAGACCAACTCGCGAGCCAAAATCACCAACGAGGCCGTAAGCGGCAACGCGACCAAGACGCCGAACAATCCCAGCGCGGCGCCTCCGGCCAGCAGGGAAAAGAGAACGACGACGGGGTGCAACCCGAGCGAGTCCCCCAGCACCTTGGGAATCAAGAAATAGCCCTCTATCAACTCAGCGGCGCCGAAGACAATTCCGACTCGCAATAGGGACCCGAGCGGGCCGTGCTCCAAAACTCCAAGCGTCAGCGCCGCTAGGAAACCGATCAGTGGTCCGAAGGCGGGTATCAGCGAAAGGAATCCGCTACTCATTCCCAACAAGAAGGCGTAATCGACACCGGCAACGGCCAAGCCCGCCGTCGTAAGGCCACCCTTCAAAAGGCAAACCAGCAGCCTGCCGCGGAAGAAGCTGGCCAAAACTTCGCCAATTTGTTCGCTCACGCGACCGATGCGCGCGCGCTCCGTGCGCGGCAAATAGCCCTGCACAAAGTGATGCAACCGCTCCAATTCGAACAACAAGTAGTAGGTGTAGAGCGGAACTAGAAACACCAAACTCGCAATTCCGAACAGGGAACCAAAGAAACCAAGGAAGAAGTTCCAGGCTCCGCCGGCAACCCTCCAGCCCGCTGCCGCCGCGCGTTCGCGATCCAAATCTTCCCTAGACCAATTTCTGGCCCACTCCCGCAGGGCGCCGATCTCCGGAGCCTCGGGCAAAAATCCCTCCGGCAGCACTTCCTCAGCCGAAGTCCACAATTGCGTCAAATTGCCCTGCAGCTTGTCGTGCACTTCTTCGTTCTCGACGACTTGACGCAGCAGGTTCTGCGTCTGCACAACAAGACCGAGTCCGATTGCAAAGATCAGGCCGCCGCCCAACACGAAAATCAGGGTAACAGCTTTGCCGCGCGTCATGATCCCGCGCGCCTGCACTCGCAAAACCAACGGGTGCAGGATGTAGGCCAACAAGTAGCCCATCAGGAGAGGGTTGATAACGGCGCGAATCGACCAGCAAAACCAAATCAACAACAGGGCCAAGAAACCGAGGGCGGCATTGCGTCGATTGCGAGGTAGTCGTTCCAACATGCTGCTTGCTCCTTATTCTCTCCCCTAAAATCGCCCCAGCGGCAATTCGCGATCAGTCGGGCCTAGCAAAACGAGTAGCCGCCGATCCCGACAGCAGGGCGCAAAGTCTGCTGCTTCGCTCGCGCCAATTGAAGCCGGCCGCCACTTGAAGCGCGACGCATCGGGCTGCTCAGAATCGCCCCGGCGAACGCTGCATTCACTTCGGCGCCCCCCCATGGCGGGACAGATTATTTTGGGCCATCGCCCAGGTCTGCCGGAACCTGGGGACTGTACTGGGCCACGAAGACCTCGTCGAAATCGAAATCTTCGCGAAAGTCTTCGAGGCTGTCCGACTCTCTGCGGTTGAGCAATCCGGCCTCGACCAAGAGGAATACGATGCGACCCCAATCCATGGGTTCCCGCACACCCCAACTGCGCCACGTGGAAGCCGTCAAGGGACCGAAGAGCTTGCGCCCCTTCTCGCGCAGTCCCGCCAGCAACTCGTGCCCGTCGATATGCCGTCCAGCTCCCTCCGCGTCCTTCTTGCCCGCCAACTCAATCGCGAACTGAAGGGACTCGAACAGAAATCGAAAGGACTCGTATGAGTAGGCGCCGTTTTCGGCGGCCAGCTTTCGAAGGGGATCTTCCACGGGCGCACTGTAGCTCCCGCGAGCAAGGAAAGCACAGGCCTTGCTGGCTTCAGACATGCACACCCCACAGCACGCGCTCCGCGCAGCCGGCCGGGCACCGCAAAGGGCAGGAATTCCTAGAAGCCCGTTCCGACCATGGCCAAGAGCCCCCGATCCACCGCGCCCTCGGGTCCCAAGTTCGCATCCAAATCAGCGCGACTTTGCAAAACCGCTTCCTGGCGCGCGGACAAAGCCGCCTCACCTTGCTTGAGAGCCCCGCGCAGGACCCGGCCGAGATCGCCGTGCCGCAACGTTTCGGGAGGCACGCCCGCCGCCAAACTGCGCGCGTCACCGAGCAAGGCAAGGGCCATATCGAGCGTTGCTTTTGCCCGCGTGCGAGCGACGGCGCGCGCGGTCTTTCCGGCAAATTCACCCTCAATGGACCAGCTCTCCGCAGCAGCGGTCAGCGCGGGGACTTGACCATCGAGGGCCGCGCTGAGGACGCGCCGCAACTCGACCGCTCCTTGACTGGCCAGTCCCAAGGCCACGCCGGGCGAGCCCTGACTCCAACGTGCGAGCTCAGCCGCTGCCGAGTCATCGAGTCCGTGCTGGTGCAAAACCGCCCTGGTGTCCTCCGCGCTCAATGAACGGAATGGCACCTTTACCATGCGACTTCGAATGGTATCCAGTAAGCGATCGGGGCGTGCCGTTTCCAAAATCAACAGTGTTTGGTGCCCTGGCTCTTCCAGGGTCTTCAGCATGCTGTTCTGCGTATTGAGTTGCGCGCGATCGGCTTCCCGGATCAATACAATCCGCCAGCCCTGCTCAATCGCTTTCAAGCGCAAGAATCCCTCCGCGCAATCCGCATTGCCCTCGCGCACGGCGACGCGCCCCAGCTTGATCGTTTCCTCATTCTCTTCGACGGGATCGATGCGATACAGGTCGGGATGATTGCCGCGCCAGCCCCCACTACGGACGCGTTTGCAAGGTCCGCATTCACCGCAGGGTTGCCCCGGCCCTTCGGAACACAGGAGCCCCTGGGCAAAGACCTTGGCCGCTTCGAACTTGCCGATCCCGGCTGGGCCGTCAAAGAGCAATGCGTGGGCCAAACGTCCGCGCGCGGCGGCTTTCCAAAGGCCTTGCAGCAATTCGCTGTGACCCAAAATGGTCTCAATCTGCACGCAACACCTCCGTCAACACAGCTTTTGCTACGCAGTCCAAACTAGCGTCTCCATCCACGAGCACCGCCCGATCTTCCAATTCAGCGTAAACGGCAAAACCTTCCGCTACTCGTGCTTGAAATTCGATGCCGCGATCCTCGATTCGATCGCTGTCGGCGCCTCTGCGAGCAAAGGCTCGCTTGGGATCGATTTCCAAGATCACTATGCGGTCCGGCTTCGGACTGCCGGCCCATTCCTCCAACAAGCGCCCAACTCGATCCATGCCCAATCCACCGGCCCACCCCTGATAGGCGAAAGTTGAACTGTGAAAGCGCTCGCAGACCACATCGCGGCCCTCCTCCAGAGCCGGCTTGACGCAGCGTTCGAGCATTTGCTTGCGCGCGGCGCAAACCAAAAGAGCTTCCACTTCCGTAACGGGCTCAAAATTGCGGCCCAGCAGAATCTCGCGCAGCGCCTCGCCCAACGGAGTGCTGCCGGGTTCGCGCAAATGCAACGCGGGCTTGCCGCGCCGCTGCTCTAGGGCTTGCACAAGCGCTGCTGCTTGGCTGCTCTTGCCGCATCCGTCGATGCCGTCGAGCACGATAAAGCGCGGTTTATCCATGGCCGGCCATGCTAGCGCAGTCCGCCACATAGGTCCCCATGCGGCCACTTCATTCTGGCCGCGCGGGAATTGACGCAGCGCCCTAGGGCAGGCGTTCCATCAGCTCCTTGGCCGCTTGGCATTCGGGATCGAGGCCCAGGGCGCGACTCGAGAGCGTCCGCGCTGCCTGAGCATCTCCAAGCTCAAATTTTGCGCCGGCCATGAGGCCCAGCAATTGCGCGCGCTGTTCCAGCCGCAGGGCTCGGGTGGGATCATCCATCCCCAGGAGCCGCTCCATTTCCGCCTCTTTGGCATCGGAATCGAGACCGGGCTCGCCGGCGATGCGACGCGCCAGCTCCTCCTGCTCGGCGTCACTGACAGCACCGCGGGCCTTCCAAACATCCAAATCAAGCATGGCCGGAACATTGAGCGCAACTTCAAATTCGCGCGCCGCGTCGGTGTGGCGCCCCTGCTGCATGAGGGCTCGGCCCCAATTTAAGTGCAGGCTGCGCTGAAAGGGATCGACCTGATTGGCCGCTTCGTAGAAGTGATCCGCACGCGCTGCTCGACCCGCATTCAGGTGCCAATCGGCAACCTTCAAATGCTGCTCAGATTCTCCGGCGTTCCAATCCAGCCAACGCTCGCGGGCTTCCATCGCCTTTTGCTCATTGCCCTCTGCGGAATAGACGCGCACCAGTCGCAACTCCGCCGAAAGGTGCTGCTCGGAGAAGCCTGGGAAATTGCCCTCGGCGGCGAGGTAGTGCTCGCGCGCCAATTCGAGCTCCCTTTCGGACTCGGCAATCGATCCCAAGCCCATGCGCGCACGATAATCCTCGTGACCCATGTCAATCATCTGCTGCCACAACGCGGAGGCTTGCTTGCGATCCGCAAGCGACATGGCCAATTCCGCTCGCAGCAAAAGCGCACGGGCAGGATCCTCGCCAGCGGCTGAGCGAACACGGCGCAGGCATTCTTCGGCATCGAGCCGTTGGCCGGCTTGGAAGGAGCCCCACGCAAGGGTGATCCAATTTTCTTTCCATGCAGCAAGTTGCGACGACTCCGTCGGTGGCTTGCCCTTGGTTTCCAAGCGCAAGCGGCGCAAGCGACTAGGACTCCAGCGAGGCTCCAAAGCGAGGCCCTCTAGTTCGCGATCCACGAAGACCAGAAACTCCGCATCGATTTCCTCGGGACTGCTCCCGAATACTTCGTCGAAGGCTTGGTCGATGTCGAGGCCACGATCAAAGGCCTCCAAGATGCGAATCATGGGTGAAAAGCCGTGCTTCTCAATCAGCATCGAACACAACAACCCACCTTGGTAGTAACCGAATAGGATGCGCGAGCCGCGGAAGGCGCGGTTCAAGTCGCGCACGCGAATGATCTCTCCATTGGCGCGCGCATCCAAGAGGTCGCGACGCATGTTGCGCGTCCAGGCGGGATTGCGATTGCGCTCTTCCCACGTGGCGAGACCCTCCGTGATCCAGCGCGGGCAGCGATTGTTTGACAACCCCAAATGCACCACGTGCGAGTACTCGTGGAATGAGGTGCGCGCCCATGAGAACTGCCCACGCAATTGGGATAGCGGCGAAAGCGACGTGACAACCGGGCCAAAGCAAACGCCTGTTGCCGGAAAGCCCGTAAAACCGGTGGAGCGCGTTGAGAAGTCAGCGTGCTTGCGGAAAACTTCGATGCGCGAATGCCCGGGCGTGAATCCGTAGCGTTCCGCCAACGATTCCAGGGCTTCGCTGTAGAAGTCCGGCAAATAGGCGCGCAAAACCGGCGCGCTCGACTGCTTCCAAACGAAAGTGAAGTCGCCACTGCGCTCTTCGACGTATTCGTTGGCCAAGCGATCGAGTACCAGGTGCATATTGTTGCGCCAGGCGTCGCGGCGATCGCCCGCAATGTCTTTGGCGCGAGTCAAGGCTTCGCGCGCCTGCTCCTCTTGCCCCGTATTCGCCAAAACGCGTCCGTAAAGGGTCCAAGCCCGATCGTCGGATGGGTCGCGCCGCACGGATTGCTCCAGGAAGGGAACGGCCTCCGCAAAGCGATAGAGCTCACACAGGTGTCGCCCCAACTCACGTTCGGGCAGTCCGTCCCTGGGGTCCACTTCGTGCAAGCCCTCGAGCAATTCGCGCGCATCATCGCGCCGGTGTTCAACCCACGCTAGGGCCGCCAATTCCGTTCGAACATCGCGCCTGTTACCTGCCAGTTGCTCCAATCGCTTCAAGCCGGAGCGCACACGTACCAGCTGGCCGTCATCCAAATCGGCCGAAACAGTGGCCACGAGCACGTCGATCGAATCGGGGTGCGAGCGCCGCAGGTCCTCCAACCACTCCCCGGCACTGCGGCCCTGCCGGCGCCAGTTGAAGCGGTGCAGCTCAAATTGCCCCAATAGAGCGCCCTCGTGGGTCGGGTGCAATTTGATCGCGGCGTCGTACTCGGCGCGCACGGACCGCGTGTTGCCCACATCGTCATCGACCTCGCGATAGACCTCGAAATACAAACGCCCCAGCTCCACCAACACATCGGGCTCGGAGCCTCCGCTGCCCTCCGGGTAGGGTTTGCTGGAAGCTCGATCCGCCTCTACCAAACTGCGAGCGGCCGCTTCATAAAGACCAACCGCGACCTGGCAACGGGCCACGGCCAACAACTTGCGCCAGTCGCCGGCGGCTGCGCTTTGAACTCCCGCCTCGTAGCTCGCGCGGGCCTCCGAGCGAAGCCCCATGCCCAATTGAGTGCGCGCTGCAAGAACCGCGTCGCGGGCATCGCGCCGGGGATCTAGCACCCCTTCCCGCAAACGCTCCAGAGCCTCGACGTTGCGTCCAAGCTCCAGTAGCACTTCAAGTTCTTGCCGTTGCGCCTGTGCCAGCGAACTCGCTCGATCCGAACGGCGCGATTGCTCGAACACCTCAATGGCAGCCTGCGCATCCAGTAGCGCCTTGTCGTAGCGGTTCAAATCAAATTGAACCGCGGAGCGAATCAACAGCGACTGTCCGTCGCTCGGATCCTCCGCAAGGTGCTCGGAAATCAAGCGCATGGCTTGTCGCGTTTCGCCCCGCCTGCGCATGCGATCGGCTTCGAGTCGCTCCTCGGCCAGAAGCGCTTCCAGCTCGGGGTCTAGCGTTTCAGACTGCGCTGAGAGAGAGCCGCTCCAACCGGAAAAAGCCCCTCCCGGCCCAGCACCCGTCGGTCCCATGACCGGCCCCATGGCCAGGGACGGGCCCGCACTCCCCGCCACTATCACCAGGACCAGCGCTGCTGCTCGAAAGCCACTCGCGAACCGGCGGGCAAGCGCCAAAATGGGGTTTGGACAAGTACCTGCAATAATTCCGCTGCAAAGCTCTCCAGAGCTCTCCAAAAAGGGCTTGGAAATCTGGGGCATGTCGTTGATTGCGTTCACGTAGGGGACGTTCCTTAAGAAGGTTGCGCGAAAAGATTGCTCGAGCCCTCTAACTCCTGTATTCCGATGAGCCATGTTACGACGCTCGACCGCACTGCTCGAACTCAGAAGCCAAGCTCCCGCACCCGCAGCCAAGCATTTATCGGCTGGTTCCCTGCGCGCCCTGGTGGGCTGTCTGGCTCTGCTTGTGTTTGGGTTCGGCTGCATCACGCCGGCACCGCTCCCGCCGAGTTGTAGGCCCCCCAGCACCAGCCCCACAGCACCCTCCTGGCGCTACAGCCAGACAAGCTGGGATAAATTGGGCCAAATTGAAGCCTGGCTGACGGGCCCGGGCCGCCGGGCCAGCAGCTCCCTGCGCATGGAGGCCCACCTGGAATTGGCCGAGGGCAGGCTCCACTTCGCGCGCAGCGACCGCGACCGATTGCCGAGCACCACCATCCAAAGTCGGCTCGAAGCCGCTCGGGCTGATTTTCAGGCCGTACTGGCAAGCCATGCCGCCGGATCCACCCACCGCTCGCGCGCCACGCGCGGACTCAACAGCGTGGCCACACTGGAACGTGGGCTGGCAGCAAGCGGCGGGCCCTACGTGCGCTCAGCCCCCCTATCGCGCCAGCGTTGGGGAGCGGCCCCCGCGAACTCAGCGCGACTCACACCCAATGACCACGGCTGGACACGGGTCACCGTCCATCACTCGGCACGCCCGGCGGCCGCCATGCGCGGCGCCAGCGTGGCGAGCGTTGCTGAGGAATTGCGCCGCTACCAAAAGACGCATATGGGCGAACGCGGTTGGGGCGACATCGGCTACCACTACCTAATCGACCCCTCTGGGCGCGTTTTTGAGGGTCGCAGTTTGCGCTGGCAGGGCGCCCACGCGGGCGGAAACAACAACCGCCAAAATCTTGGCATTTGCTTGCTGGGCAACTTTGAAGACGAGCGGCCCACCAGCGCCGCTCTGGCCGCCCTCGATGGACTGATCGGGGATTTCCGCAGCACCTACAACATTCCGCGCGAGCGTGTGTACGGTCACCGCGAACTCAAAGTAACGGCCTGCCCGGGTCGCAATTTGACCGCCTGGGTTGAGAGTTATCGCGGCGGTCGCAGCAGCCCGGTCGCCCATTCGCCCGCAGCGTCAAAGCCGAGCCGGGGATCCTGGTCCCAGGCGACTTCGGGTCGCGGCGTCCGGTAAAAAGCGGGTCGCAGCAGCGCAGACACCGCCGCAATGGTCAAGCGCTCTCCAGGGCCGAGGCGGCGACCTCATCCAGCAGTTCGTCGAGACTGCGCGAGGCGCGCCAACCCAATGCCGCCAGCCGGGCGGGGTCGCCCACAATGAGCGGCGGATCGTCACTGCGCACTCGCTCCGGATCCGTCTTGCAGCGCACGTCCGGAGCCAAGCGTTGCTTGAGCCGCTCCAACAAATCTCCAATGGCGACGGCCCGGCCACTGCACACGTTTACGATCTGTCCCCGCGGACAGCGTTCGAGCAACAGCCCATAGGCATCGAGCACATCGTCCACATGCAAAAAATCGCGCTTGGGGGCCAAATTTCCGCAGGGCATGACGTCACCACTGCGCGCTGCTCGGATCAGCCCCGCAGCCAAGGCAGGTAGAACATAGCGCCTGGATTGCCCCCGACCCGAGTGGTTGAAGGGCCGCGCGATGCACACGTCCAAGCCCCGGTCCGCGAACTCGAGCGCAACGCGCTCCGCTTCCAGTTTCGATAGGCCGTACACGCTATGGGCACGCAATTCATCGTCCTCCCGCAGGGGACCGGCGCTCGGAACGCCATAAACCTGAGCCGTGCTGACCACAAGCGCTCGCGCCCGGCCGACTTCCAATGCGGACAGGATCGCGCGAGTACCCTCCACATGCACCTCGAACGCAAGTTGTGCGTTGCGCTCACAATCACCCGGGTGAGCCATCGCAGCCAAGTGCAGCACACGGTCGGGCTTCCATTCGGAAACGACGCGCTGCACCCCCTCGGGCTCAAGCAAATCGGCCTGCAGCCACTCGACATTCCCTGCCCGGCCTCGCTCGTGGCCGGTATCGCAATTGCGCGTCATCGCCCCCAGGGTCCAGCCCTGCGGCCAGGCTGCGGGCTGTTCCTCGCCGGAACGCAGCAGGCTTTCCAGCAAGCGGCCGCCAACGAAGCCGGTAGCCCCAGTGATCAAAAGGCGCATGTTCCTTAGCGCTTGAGCAGCTCTAAATCCGAGTCGACCATCATCTCGATCAGCTGCGTGAAATTCACCTTGGGCTGCCAGCCTAGATTGTTGCGGGCTTTGCTTGCATCGCCGACCAACAGATCGACTTCCGCCGGCCTGATAAAGCGCTTGTCCTGCACGACAAAGTCTTTCCAGTTGAGCCCGACGTGATTGAATGCGACCTCAATGCAATTGCCGACGGTGTGGCTCACGCCCATCGCCACGACGTAGTCCTCGGGTTGATCTTGCTGCAACATCAACCACATGGCCTCCACATAGTCGCCTGCAAAGCCCCAATCGCGACGCGCGTCTAAATTGCCTACGCGCAGTTCCTTTTGCAACCCGAGCTTAATGGCCGCAGCCGCATGCGTGACTTTGCGCGTGACGAATTCAAGCCCGCGCCGGGGCGACTCGTGGTTGAACAGGATTCCGCTGCAGGCGTACAAGTCGTAGGACTCGCGGTAGTTGACAGTGATGTAGTGACCGTAAACCTTGGCCACACCGTAGGGGCTGCGCGGGTAAAAGGGAGTGTCTTCGGTTTGGGGCGTTTCGCGCACCTTGCCGAACATCTCCGAGCTCGACGCTTGGTAAAAACGCGCTTCGGGGCAAACCTGGCGTACAGCCTCAAGCACGCGCGTAACCCCCACTCCGGTGAATTCGGCCGTGAGCACAGGCTCCTGCCATGAAGTCGGCACGAAAGATTGCGCGGCCAAGTTGTAAATCTCGTGCGGATCCGCCTCTTTGAAAACGCGCACCAAACTCGACTCGTCCAGCAAGTCGGCGTGCACAAGATGGATGCGGTCGCGCACGGCAGCCAAGCGCTCAAAGCGCTCCGTCGATGAGCGGCGCACCACCCCGAAGACCTCGTAGCCCTTGTCCAGGAGAAACTCCGCCAAGTAACTGCCGTCTTGCCCGGTAACTCCTGTGATGACGGCACGTCGTTTCGATTGGCTACTCAATTCTTTCTCCGTTGGGGATGCCTCTCGGCTCCGAATGCGATCGGCTCGATCTGTGAATCTTGAATCGTCAATTGTGATGGTTTCGGAAGTGCAAGTCGCATTTCGGCCCGTACTCCCCCGCGTGCGCGAGCGGGCGGTTTGCCCGTGTTGCCGGGTCGCTGCACGCCGGCCAGCAGGCACGATGCGTCCATTTTGAATGCACTGGGTTTGCTTGCACTGGGTTTCATTGAACTGGGGTCAAGAGCCGCTCCCGAACATCAAATAACCCGAGCCCAGGGCCGCGCAGTAAACCGCAAACCAAACAAAAGCGCCACGGCCGAGGAATGCGATCAGCATGCGCAGTGCCCCCCAACCCACGAATCCGGCGAAGAGCACGGCCCACATCAGCGCGGCACCACTGTGGGAGCTGGCGGCGCTCTCACCCCCCTCGTAGAGATGGGGCAATTCGAGCAGCGCGGCGCCCAACACCGTCGGTATCGAAATCAGCATCGAAAAGCGGATGGCCGCCTTGGCCTCGACACCGACGATCAGGGCCACGGCCACGGTTGTGCCCGAGCGCGAAATCCCGGGCAGCACGGCGAAGCATTGTGCCAAGCCAATTGCGACGGCTTGCCAAAGCTTCACATCCGTAGTCAGGGTTCGATCTGAATGCAAATGTCGCCTGCGGCCCCACTCGCCGGCCAGCAGCAAAATGGAAGTGGCCAAGAGGCATTTCGCCACCAGGCGCGGAGTGTGAAAGCCCTCGGCCAACGCATCGCGTAGAAAGAACCCAACCAGGCCGACTGGAATGATCGCCACCAGCAACAAGGCTGGCTCGCGCCATTGACGCCTTCCCAATCCATGCCACAGCTCAAGAATGTCGCGCCGAAAGATGACCAGGATGGCCAGCAGGGTTCCCAAGTGCAGGGCCACATCCAGGGCCAAAGCCGCACTCTTCATGCCCATCACATCCTGCACCAGCACCAGGTGCCCGGAGGAACTGATCGGTAGGAATTCAGTCAAGCCCTGGATCAGGGCCAAGAGCAACAACGAGCCGAAATCGGCCGCCGGCTCGGATTCGCTTAGGAGGAGCAGCATGGTCGCGTCAGGTCTGTGGCACCCCGACGGACGGAAACGCTAAAGGCTGGCCAAAGCCACAGCGGGGGCGACGTATTCCATATCGAACGCTTCGGCCACGGCCTTGTGTGTGATTTTGCCTGCAATCGCGTTGGCGGCAGTGACCAGGGGCTGACTTTGCTCCAAAGCATCCTTCAAACCCAATCGCGCCAATTGCAAGGTCCAAGAAAGGGTGGCGTTGGTCAGGGCCATGGTGCTCGTGCGGGGCACGGCTCCGGGCATGTTGGCCACGCAATAGTGCAGCACTCCGTCCACCTCGAATACCGGATCGCTGTGGGTCGTGGGCCGACAGGTTTCGACGCAGCCGCCCTGATCAACCGCCACATCCACAATCACACTGCCGGGCTTGAGGATTGACAGGTCTTCGCGACGAACCAACTTGGGAGCGGCGGCTCCGGGAATCAGCACGGCGCCCACAACCAGGTCAGCGTGGGCCAAATGTTCGCGAATGGCCAAGGGCGTGCTGTAAACCGTGCGGCAGTTGCGCGGCATGACCTCATCCAAGTAGCGCAGGCGGTCCAGGTCGAGATCCATGATCGTCACGTCCGCCCCCAGTCCGCAGGCCATGCGCGCAGCGTTGGTCCCAACCACGCCGCCACCCAGAACCAAGACCCGCGCTCGCTTCACTCCCGGCACGCCGCCCAGGAGGATTCCCGATCCGCCGTGGGCACGTTCAAGATACTTGGCCCCAGCCTGAATCGACATGCGACCCGCGACTTCACTCATGGGCGTCAGCAAGGGCAAAGTGCGGCCGACTTCCAAAGTTTCATAGGCCAGGCAGCTGGCTCCCGTTGCCGCCACCGCTTCGGTCAATTCGCGCGAAGCGGCCAGGTGGTAGTAGGTGAACAGTATTTGGCCCGGCCGCATGCGCGGCCATTCCTCGGCCAATGGCTCCATGAACTTCAATACAATTTCGCACTAAACAAAAAAGTAATCGGCATACTCGACGATACGCGCGCCGGCCGCTTCTAATTAGGCGTTC
>JAJDES010000393.1 GCA_029259675.1 Planctomycetota bacterium | reverse complement strand
CAAGGACTCGCGCTCCAAGCGCGGTCACCGTCAGCATTACACCAAGGTTCGCATCACAGGCATCGAGGCCTAGAGCCCTACGTCCTTTCATTGCCGCAACAACAGCGGCCCAGCTTCGCGGGGCTCCGCGACATTCGATTCTCATGGCACACAAAAAGGGACAGGGCTCGACACGCAACGGACGCGACTCGAACCCCCAGTTTCGCGGCGTCAAGCGCTTCGGCGGTCAACTCGTAACGCCCGGCACGATTATCATTCGCCAGTGCGGAACCAAGTACAAGCCGGGTCACAACGTGGGCCTGGGCAAGGACTACACGATCTTTTCCTTGGTTGAGGGAACGGTTCGCTTTCAAACCGGTCGCAGGGTGCACGTCGACCCGGTGGCTGAGGCCAACTAGGCTTTTCGGGGAACGGCCTTTCGGCGCGACTCGCAAAGCAGGTTGGCGCAAGCCTCGCACGCCCGTGCGATTTTTTGCGAACTGCACGGGTTCATCCGGACAGCTTTCACGGCGGCAGCCTTGCACGGGTCGCCAGCGGAGCGGCTGTCCCCGGCTAACCCAAAACGGGCGCTTCGATGAAGCCCACCGCACCCGATTCGATGGCGCGCTCCAATTCGGCTCCGGCCGTTTGCTGCGCATCGAGTCGGGTTCTTTTGTGGATGAGCGGCATGCGAAGCCCATTGTTCCGTGCAGCCGGCGCTGAAGAGGTTTCGGTTGAAGCTCGCTTCCTAAGCAAAAGAGGTACTTGAAGTGTTCCGCGACGAAACAAAAGTTGAGGTCCATGCGGGCCGCGGTGGCGATGGATTGGTCGCCCTGCGGCACGA
The DNA here is from genome assembly GCA_029259675.1 of Planctomycetota bacterium. GTDB lineage: Bacteria > Planctomycetota > UBA1135 > UBA1135 > JAJDES01. The sequence continues at coordinate 14,793 of JAJDES010000393.1, read as the reverse complement.
GAAGTACGTTGCCAAGGGGGGCCCCTGGGGCGGCGATGGAGGAGATGGCGGCAGCGTCGTGTTCGTCACGCAGCCCAGCATCAATAGCCTGCTGCACATCGGACGCCAGATGCACTATCGGGCGGGCAATGGCCGGCCGGGTGGGCCGGCCAAGATGCGCGGTCGCAACGGCAAGGATCTAATCGTGGAAGTGCCCGTGGGCACGCAGGTCTACGATGCCGAGCGCGGCAATCTCCTGCGCGACCTCGATCAGCCGGAGCAAAGCCTTGTGATTGCACGCGGGGGAGACGGCGGTCGCGGCAACGCCAACTTCGCCAATTCCGTGCGCCAAACGCCGCGCTATGCCGAGCCGGGTCGCGATGGCGAAGTTCGCCGGCTGCGATTGGAATTGAAGATCGTGGCCGATGTGGGGCTGGTCGGTTTGCCCAATGCCGGCAAGAGCACATTCCTGTCGGCGGTGAGTGCCGCGCGCCCGAAAGTCGCCGACTATCCCTTCACGACTTTGGTGCCCCAGGTCGGCATCGCGCCGGTGGGGGACTACGACACACTTTGCCTGGCCGATTTGCCGGGCTTGATCGAGGGTGCAGCTGAGGGCATTGGTTTGGGGCACCGCTTCCTGCGCCATGTTGAGCGTTGCCGCGTACTGCTCTTTCTGCTGGACGTTTCTGCCGCAGCCGATTGCGATCCGTTTGAAGCCTTCAAAACGCTGGATCGAGAGTTGGAGCTTTACTCAAAGGAGCTTGCGGCCCGTCCGCGACTCTGCGTTGCGAGCAAGTGCGAGGGCGATGAGGCGGAGGCGCGCGCCGCACAATTGGAGGCGGAAGTGGACGCGCCTTTGCTGCGCATATCCTCCGTCCAGGGCACGGGGTTGACCGAGCTTTTGCGGGCTGCGCACAAGAGTGTTCGCGCGCTGGATGCGGCCAAATAGCGGCGCCGTGTCCCGCGGCCGCAGGCCGGGTTCGGGACGAGGCTCACGTTGACCGGATTCCCAATATGAGCCGACTCTCGGCCGGGACTGGCGCTGCGGCCGACGATCCGGACTGCCCTTGTTGAGATTCTCGCAGGCTGCCATGGCCGAGCCCAGCAGAACCTCCCCAGCGGCCAGCGGTCCGCAAAGCCGGTCCCAATCCGAGTTGAGCCGGGCGCGCTCCTCTTTTGTGCCCATCCGCGGTGCTCGGACTCAAGACCAGCTCGCAATGGGGTCGATCAGGTGAGCGAAAGAAGCCCCAAACCGCGGCGGAGGAACTCGTGAGCGAAAATACCCCTGGATCCAGCCCTTTCGACAATTCCATTCCCATGGACTCCCCTCAGGCGGGAGTACCGGCTCAAGGTCCGGGAACGCCGCAGGCGTCCAACGAGGAGTTCAATTTGGACGGTTTGGCGTCCACGCCGGCGCCCATTCCGGGCCCTGCTACACCAGCGGCACCGATGTCGATGGACGACGAATTTCGCCTCGACGACTTGCCCGCGGCTCCGCTGCCAGCGGGCTCGGGAGCGGCAGCTCAGCCCAGCCAGGTTGAACAGCCCATGCATGTAGGAGCCAACTCGCCCGAGGGCATGCAGCCGTCGAATCAGCCCGAGAGCGGGGCGACAACCGATCCCGCCATGGCCCATGAGGGCAGTGGGGATTCGTTGCCGGAATACAGCCCCGAGGCCTCAGCGGACATGGTCATCGACTTCGATGAAGATCCCAATGCCAAGCCGCTCGCCGGCCAACCCTTAACCACCAGCAGCATCTCGCCGCGCCATCAATTGGAAGCGTGGCTGGCTGCGATGGTTCAGTCGCGCGCCAGTGACTTGATCTTGCGCGCCGGAGGTCGACCCTCGTGTCGGGTTGACGGACGCATTCAATTCCTGCCGGGCAAGGTGCCCGCTGCAGGTGCTCTCTTGGAAGTGCTCAACGGTGTCGTCGGTGAGGATCGCATGTCCATGTGGCATAAATCCGGATCTGTGGACGTCGCCGTTCAACTGGACGGCCTGGGTCGTTTCCGTCTGAACGCCTACAAGCAGATGGGCGAGCCCGCCGTGGTCCTGCGGCGCATTGGCGAGGATCCGCCGATGCTCGAAAGCTTGGGCCTGCCGACGGCTGAAATGAAACGCCTGTCGAGCAAGAAGCGCGGCATTGTGTTGGTGACGGGAATTGCGGGTTCGGGCAAGTCCACGACGCTTTCGGCCATGATTCAGTTCATGAATCTGCACTACGAGCGACACGTGATTACGCTCGAGGATCCGGTCGAGCTCTTGTACAGCGAAGATCGTTGCGTGATCAGTCAGCGCGAAGTCGGTACCGATTGCGAAACGTTCTACGAAGGCTTGCGCCATTCGCTGCGCCAAAGTCCCGACGTGATCTTGATTGGTGAGATGCGCGACGCGGAAACGGTGAACGCCGCTTTGGACGCGACCGAAACCGGACACCTGGTGATGTCCACCTTGCACACCGTCAACGCGGCTCAAACCCTGGATCGCATCCTGTCGTTCTTCCCCTCCGAGCAGCACCAACAAGTGCGCTCGCGCCTGGCGGAAAACATCGTGGCTGTGCTTTCCCAACGTCTTGTGCCGCGCGCCACGGGTAAGGGCATGATGCCGGCCTTCGAGCTGATGACTTCCACGCCCCACGTGCGCGAATTGATTGAGGACGGACGCACATCCGAACTTTCGCGCGTGATCGACCAAAGCGGGGAAGCCGGCCTGATCTCCTTCAACATGAGCCTGCGCGATTTGGTCAGCTCGGCGGCGGTCGACCTGGAGATCGCCCTTTCGGCTTCCGATCGTCCCGATGAGTTGATGATGGCCCTGCGCGGATTCAAGCGCGGCGGCGATCGCGGTGCCGCGCCCGGCGGCGGTCAGGGCTCCGCGGAGGGACCCGGTCCGAGTTTGCGCATGGCCGACTAGTTCGGCTGCTGCGCCTGGCCCCGTCCGCACTCCAGAATTGGGGGGGGCGGGCTGCTGTGGAGGGACCCGGCTTGGAAAAGGAGTGGTTCGCAGGCGCGTCGCGGAGCAGGAGCCCGTGCAGCGCGAATCTGTTGGGCCCGGTCGGCTCGTTTGATGGGGCCGAGCTTGCCCGCATCAAGGGGCCGGGGCGATCCAATCCGCTGGGAATATCGGGCTCGGGGGTGCGTCAGGGGGCGCCATTCAGCCCGGCTTCGGTGCCGGGCGGCAAACTTCTGAATTGGCGAATGGGGTTCGGTCCGTTAGCTAAGGGCTCTCAAGCCGGGACTCGAACGGACCGATTACGGTTCGAGCTGGCCCCGCTCGGCTGAAATAGCCCGACCGGAGCTCCCCTGGAGTTCCCCTGCGGGGTGGGTAGGATGGCCGCCACAAAGACATGAGCATCGTTCACATCAAAGCGCTAACCGTCGTCGCCAGCATCGGCATCGCCGGAGCCCTCGGTTACGAGGTCTTCGATTTCTTCAAGTACGGTCAGGCCGAGCTGAAGGACACCGTCACGCAGGAAGAGATGAAGGCGGTGCTCGACAAGCAGGAGGACTTCGTGGTCGAGGTCGCCGAGCTCGTGCCGTACGACAGGGTTCAGCAGGTGTTCTTTGACATGGACTGGACGGGGGTTCCGCCGCCGCCGCCGCCGCCCCCTCCCGGCCCAGACAAGCCTGAGGGCCCGAAAAAAATCATCCTGACTCCGGCCTCGGAGCTGCTCAGCGTCCTGCTGATTCAATATTCGAATCGCAACTCGGACGAGAGCAAGTTTCTCGCGGCCTACAAGCCCAAGCTCAAGGTTCCAGGTAGCAAGCTCACGGGTCCCGCCACGCTCTACCAGGGCGACAAACTGCCGGGTGAGTTTGAATACATAACGATCAAAGAGATCACGCCCTCGCACGTGGTCTTCTCGTACGAAGTGCCCGAGGGCTCGGAAGCGGATTCGCGCGAGGACGACATGCTCGGCCCCCCGGCCCTTCCCAATCGCATCACTATCTTGGAAGTGGGCGAAGATGGCGTTCAGTACGTTGATGGGGAACCGCGCATTGAGAAGCGCCCCGATTACGTGCCGTTCAATCCCGAACGCGGGCACCTGATCGGTGACAACCGCTGGCAAGTCGGCTGGAAGGACGCTGAAGACTTCAGTCAAAATTACCCGCGCATTCTCAGTCGCGAATTGCAAATACGACGCTGGCGCGACAAGTCAACGGGCAAGTACGCGGGAGTTCAGATCCAAAAAATCGCCCCGGGTTCCGTGGCCGCGCAATACGGCGTCAAAGCGGGTGACATCCTCAAGAGCATTAACGGCGATCCGGTGACCAGTGAGCAAGAGGCCATCAAGTACGTCAAAACCAACGCCGACTTCACGACCACATGGGTCGTGGTGCTTGAGAGCCAAGGTAAGGAACGCACATTGGTCTACGAGTCGCCTCCCGAGAACTAGTTCACAGGACAGAATCACATGGCGCAGGTGTCGCCCCACGGGGGAGGCGTCTGCGCTATTGCATGCCCGCGGATTCGTTAGCCTGGTGCACTGCGGCTCGCCGCGACGTGACTTGAGCGAACTATGGATGCCGACCGGTGCGAGCGATGGCACAATTGCCCGTGTAGCCCGCCGGCTCGCACGATGAACCGTTCGGCTTGCCACTTCCCCAAAGCACCCAACCCCATAGCGTCCAACTGAATCCAATGGCCGTGCGTTACCTCACCGTTGACCTGGGCAACAGCCAATGCAAGTTGCGCCAATGGACCGAAGCTGGAGAAGCCTGGTCCGGTGCACGATCGGCGGCGGTGTTTGAAAGCAACCAAGACTTGGCCCAGGCGGTGAATGCGTTCCTGGCCGAAACGCCGGCGATCCAATTCGCGGCGCTGTCGAGTGTCGGAGCATGGGATGTCGAGGAAGCCTTGCGCGACGTTTTGCGTCACGCACTGGGACAGGGGTTTCGAGAGGCGGTCGAGTCCGGATTGGACAATCGCTGCCGGCAACCGGAGACGGTCGGATGCGATCGTTTGTTTTCCGCGCGCGGAGCGCTCGAAGTTGTTGGGCAGTCGTGCATCGTCGTGGATGCCGGAACGGCACTGACCGTGGATGCCCTGGAAGTTGGTGCAAACGGCCGTGGCGCTTTTTTGGGCGGGGCGATTGCACCTGGGCCCAAGTTGCTGACCGATGCACTGGCCACCGGTGGGGCGCGATTGATCCGTGTGGATCCGAAGCCCGGCGCGGATGCCCTGGGCCGTCACACCCGCGCCGCATTGAACGCGGGCATTTCAGTCGGGCTGCAGGGGGCGGCCCGGGCCCTGGTGCTTGGCGTGGCGCAGGAAGCGGGCTTTGAACCGAATGCGCCGGTGGTTCTGTGCGGCGGCGCGCGCGCATTCCTTACGGCCAAGGACGGCTTCACGGATCGGCCCCTGCGGGAAGTTCCCGATCTCTTGCAACGGGGCTTGCTGGCGGCCTTGATGGACAGTTGCTCGAGCAGCAAGTCGGGGCCGCGCTAGTCCGCAGCGGCGATCATGTCCCCAAGCTCATCCACGTCCGTGCGCCAATCCGATGGGTGCCGAGTCACCGAATGCACTCCCCGCGGACCGGGTGGTGTGAGCGTGTTGCGCATCGAAGGACCCCGCGCGCGCGCAGCGGTCGAGGACCTGGCGGGAGGCAAGTCCTTGCGCCAGGGTGCGCCCACGCTTGTGCGCCTGTCCACCGGCGGTGAAGCCTTTGAAGAGTCCTTGGCTCTGCTCGTATCGGACTGCGAAGTTGAGTTGCATTTGCACGGCAGCCCCGTGCTTGTGCAGTGGGTCGCGCGCGAGTTGGGCGGTTTTGCGAAGCGAGATGACCGTCCGACCTTGGAGCAACGCGCCGCACTGCAATTGAGCCGAGCGCCCTGCGAAGCTGCCGCGCGCATCCTTTTAGATCAAAGCGAAGGGGCCCTACGCCGCGAACTGCTCGGGGCTGCCGACGGGAGTGAGCTCGATTGGCTCGCAACGCTAAGGGCCTTGGAGTGTCGCGCCCGGCAATTGGAGCCCGTGCTCAACCCAAAACGCGTGGTCCTCGTGGGCCCGGTCAACGCCGGCAAGTCAACGCTTTTCAATTTGCTCTTCGGTCGCGAGCGCGTGATCGCCAGCGCTGAGGCCGGTACTACTCGGGATGTGATTGCGGGCGAGGTCGCCCTGGCGGGCGCGCGGATCCATTTGGTGGATACGGCCGGTATCGGCTTCGCAGGAGGGGGGCCCAGCGGGACTTTGGATCGAGCGGCGCGCGAGCTTGCGCAAGCGGAGCAGGATCGCGCCGATCTGTTGATTTGGGTCGCACCCGTCGCCGGACCGGGGCCGGGCACGGATCTGGATCCCGCGACTTGTCTCGAATTTCGAACCCACGCGGATCAAAGCTCGGGCGAGGCCGCGATGGAAAACGTTCCGCAGGTCTCACTGACAGAGGATCCGGTCGGCGCTCGCGAACAATTTGAACGGCTCATTGGCGAACGACTCGGGATTCCAAAGGAGCCTTGGTGCGCGGGCGAGGCCGTGCCCTTCGAAGCCGAATTCCATTCGCTCGCGCAGGGCTGGGCAAAACTGGGGGACCCGTTGAGCAGACGACGGGCGGTGGAACTCTACGCCGGCGGCTAACAGCGTTCGCTGTGCGCGCAGGTCGAGCAGCCGGCTGCGCACACTGCTCGCATGCGGCGAGGAGGTCTCAGATGGGTACTCAAATGGGGATGAGCCAATAGAGATCGGCCAGCTACATTGAAGGCTTCTGGTCCCTGGGCTACCCTTCGGACTCCACGAAGACAATCCGACTTCGAAGAGTGCCTCCGCTTATGGATGAACCTTGGATCGGAGCCTTCGCGGCAAACGTAGCCAACATATGCAGGGTCGCCACCTCGTCTCCATCGACGATCTCTCGCTAGCCGAGATTCTGGAGCTATTCGAGCAGGCCCGACGCTTTTCAGAGGATTTGCGCTCCTGGGCCCACCTCTGTCCCGGCTTGATCTCGGCCAGCCTCTTTTACGAGCCCTCGACGCGCACCCGGCTCAGCTTTGAGTCCGCCATGCTGCGCCTGGGCGGCGGTGTTTTGACGGCGGCCGACATGCGCATGTCCAGCGCGAGCAAGGGCGAGTCCCTGGCCGACACGGTGCGCGTGGTGAGCGAGGGCTATGCGGACATCATTGTCCTGCGTCACCCCAGCGAAGGGGCCGCTCGTTTGGCCGTGGACCTTTCTGCTGTGCCGGTGGTCAACGGGGGTGACGGTAGTCACGAGCACCCGACTCAAACGCTTTGCGATCTGTACACGCTTTGGATTGAGAAGGGCACTTTGGAGGGCATCGATGTGGTCCTCGCCGGCGATTTGCGCTACAGCCGCACGATCCACTCGTTTGCGTATGCGCTCGCCCGCTTCGGAGCGAACTTGATTTGCGTTCCGCACCAAGGCTTCGAAATGCCCAATTACGTGCTCAAGCGCTTGCGCGAAGAATACGGAGCGGAGCCGGTGCGAGCGGATGCCTCGCGACTGGGAGACTTGGCCAGCGAAAGCGATGCCGTATATCTAACTCCCCAAAAACCGCACCAATTGAGTTTGTTCACGGACGGCAGTGGCTTGCCTGTCGATAAGGTCGATGCGGTCTACATGACGCGGCCGCAAACGGAACGCTGGGGAGCGGAGTCGGAGCAGAATTTCCTGCGACTAGGTGGGGGAGCGCTTTCACCCGAGCCCCTGCGCAATGCACTCTTGATGCACCCCTTGCCGCGCCGGGACGAAATCTCACCCGATCTCGACGCCAATCCGCGCAGCATGTACTTCAAGCAGGCGGCGCGCGGAGTTCCCGTTCGCATGGCGATCTTGGCCATGCTGCTCGGGCGCTGGGAGAGCAAAGCGCCCCGAATTGCGAGCCTCGATCGCAAGTATGAAGTCCTGGGCGGGGACAACCCTTGCCCCAATTCGAATTGCATCTCGCACACCGAGCAACGCCATTGCAAGGCGACCTTCCGTATCACGGCCAAGCATCCCCTGCGTGCGGTTTGCGGCTACTGCTCACACGAATTGGCGATCGGAGTCGTGGGTTGCTCGACGACGCGACATTTCCACGATCGCGGTTCGGCCCCCGCCCGCAAGATCCGGCCCGACCACCTGGTTTTCTTTCGGGACGCCGAGCAGGCGGTCACGATGGGATACACCGCTCCAACACGCTAAATGGCCTGGGCGGATTGGCCCGCGCTGTAGTTCTGCGCTGGTTTGAGGAGCCGAAGAGACTGTTGGGGCATGTTTTGAACAAGGCCCGAATCGGTTTCAGTGCAGGGCCGGTGGGAGGGGGGCGAATGAGGGAGGCGAGCTACGGATACCCATGGGCGGGCATCCAAGCCCCAACTCGGCTCTCGAGTCCTGAGAATTCTGCTTGCCGTCCGCCCGGATAAGGACCCTTGCACCTCCGCAATCACGGTGTGCCGCCAAAAGGTGCGGCGGGGGCCGTCCCAGATGGAAACGGGTCGAGTCCTGCGGCGATTCCGCGGCGGCGACGCGGTGACGTGGCTCAAAAGCGACGGCAAGCGGGCCAGAGACTGCGTTACCGGTCGAGGGTGGGGGCACTAGGGTCGGCGCCGGGCTTCCTGGGCTCAGGCAAAACCGAGGATCTGATCGAGGCGATGCGGATAGCCCCGATTGAGAGTTCGGGCTTGCTTGACCCCCTAGGGGACCCATGAAAGAATCCGCTTGCCCCAGCTAGGCCCTGCCCAAGCCGCGCCCGGGGGCACCGCCCCGTTTGAACGACCCGCATCGAACCCGCTTCCGGCGTGCCGGATTGCCGGTATGCGCGAACTTTGGAACGGGAACCCACCCCAATGCCATGCGCTCCGGTTCGCCGGAGCAGAGCCGTGATGTTTCAGAGCTCATTTCGACCGCTTGCCCTTCGATTTTCCCAAAGCGCATCCAAGTTGGGTGCCGCACTGGTCCTTGCCCCGTTGCTTCTAACCTCGGGGGTTTTGGTTTCGGGTTGCGGTCCGTCCAGCAGCAGCCGCGAGGTCGGTGCTCCGGTTAATGCGCTGTTTACCGGCTTCAAGAAAGACGGGGACGTTGAACTTGTGATCGTGGACACCAACGGCGACGGTGTTCTGGACCCGGGCGAGCCGTCAGTCTTCTTGGATCGCAACGACGGCGGGCAAGCAGCTCAGTTGATGATTGAAGAGGTTCGCTGGGGCCGTTTGGTGGATATTTACGATCGCACTGCCTCGGGCGAGCGGCGCTTGCAGATGACCGATTACTTGGTCGCCGAAAGCATCGGCGGCGACAACGATCCGGTCTACGAGTTGAGCTCCGGCGTGGTGGATCAGCGCGAGCAGGTGACCATCAACTTCGACCGGCAGTTGAATCCGGACGGTTTTCACGCCGCATTGATTGAAACCACGACCAACCTCGGTGTCGTCAAGCCGGTCGGCATCAACGGGACGGAAATTCCGCCCTTCCCCTTGGTTCCGCGCAACGCCACTTTGATGGTGCGCTTCAGCGACCTGCTCGATGCGAGCACCATTGACGCGGAAACCATCCGGCTGGCCGTGGGGACGCCGCCCGAATCGCCCTTCAAGACGCGCATCGCTCCCGATTTCAATCACGGCGCATTCTCCAGTGTTGGTGGTAGCTTCAAGTTTTTCACCACGCGAGTCTTGATCGATCCGGCCGTCAGCGAATTCGAATCGGGGCCGCAGACGCCGGTCAACACGGTCGGTTTGCCCGCGTCCACGGAAAACTTGTTGGTCAATATCGCCCTGCGCTTTCCGTCGCTTGTCGACACTGGGGCGGGGCAAACCATTCGGCTTACGAATGTGGCCGGAAAAGGTGTGGCGACCGTGGGCAACGGGCCCATCGACAACAATGCGACACTCGATGTCGTGCGCGCATTCCGCTCGGGCCGTTCGGACAACAGTCCCACCAACGGCGATCCGAACAACGGCTTCATGGTGGACTTGATCGCCCCCAGAATCCTGAGCCAGTTGCCGGTGACGATCACCGACGTGACGCCCCTGGATGCCTTGAATCCCGACGCGGGCGACTTCTTGGTGGCCTTCAGTTACGAAAGCCCGGCGTGCCAATTGACGCCTCGCATGGGTCACGTGATTCAGGTCAACGGCGCCTTTGCGGAAGTCACCCAGTTGGCGGCACCGCCGCAGAACGGCAACGCGGCGGAGGTTCGCATGCGCGTGCTTGGGTCCACACTCGACACCGCCGCCTACACGCAGCTCGTAACCATCTTTAGGAATGCAAGCACGGGCACCTTTGTGGCCCCCTTTGTGCCCGGCCCGGGTGTGGATCCGCGCTGCTTCATTCGCCTGACGCCGCCTCCGGGCGTTGTCCCCAACAGGGACATTGATTCATCGGCCCAATTCGCGGTGCGCTTTTCGGAGCCGATGGATCCCGACAGCCTGGGCCCGCACGATAACTTCAGGTTGAACCGGGTCGCGGGGGAGAGTCCGCAACGCCCGCGCAACATTGTGGTCGGGCAGCTTTCCTTCAGCCCCGATCGCCAAGAGTTCCGTTACCGGCCCACGGTGCCCCTGGACAATTCAGTGGATGCCGCGGAGACCTACTACTTCAACTTGGTCGGCGGCGGTGTCGGAGCTTCGGATTTGGGTGGCAACCCGCTCGAAAACGTCTTTCCCGCGGATCTCGAGTACTTCCTGGACCCGACTCTCAATCCCGTTCAAAGCGGCGGCATCGTCTTGCGCTTCAATGAGCTCAGCGAGCAAGTTGAAATCAATGGCGGTCCGGAACTGCGCTTGAACACGGGGCAGGTATTCCTGGAAGCCGATCGAGGAGTCATTCGACCGCGGGAAGTCGTACGCAGTTCCCATGCCTTGGAGCGCATTCCCTCGCACATTTACGGCCTGGCAGTGCCCGGCAACGGCACGGTGTTGGGGGGATCCAACACACCGTTGATTCCCAACGGAAGCCGGATGATGACGAGTTGGCGCTACGTCGATATGGGCTTCTCCCTGTTCGATGAGTCCTTCCACAACATTGATGTCGAGGGACTTTCCTGGGCCACGTTCCCGGGCACGGCGCCCAGTACAGATTTCTTTGAGCGCTTCGAAATCGCGTTGTCTCACAGTGTCAATGTTCCCGACGAGGGCCAGAACGCGACCTTCCTCGTGGATGATGGCACGGTTGTAGGTGGCTACTGCAATCCTGAAGTGCCGATCGCGCTCGGTTCCGGACTCGTCTCGAACTTCATCTCGAACGTGCTGACGGATCCGTCGAATGCACTCAAGGTCGTGCATCCCCGCAATCGGGGGTACTTGGTTGACGTTACGCAGGTGTTCCAAACACCGAACGAAACGGTGATGGTGCCCTTCCCGCTTAACCGCGGCGTTTCTCAGCAAGAGAAGATTTACTACACCTGGCGCGACACCTCGATTTTGGCCACCGGGGGAACTTTTTCCGCCGGCGTCCCGCCCTTCTCCTCCTACTTGACGATGCCGCCGATCGAGACGATCGACGAGGGCGGCAACCCGGGCTTCGGCACCGATTTCGCGCCCGGCTCAATCCCGTCCATCGCTCTGCCGCTCTTGATGGATTTCAAGTGCTTCCCCTCGGACACCGCAGCGGGTACGAACCTCTTGGATGTGGGAGAGGCGAGATGGGTGCACTCGCCCACGACGGGCGGAATCGGGTTCTTGCCGGTCATGCGGGTTTTCTCGTCCGGCGGGTTCAACGGGACCTCTCCCTTCTTCGTCAACCCCGACGATGAGACCGTCGGCTTCGGCGAATTCAGTACGGATCCCAATCTCGTGGATCAAAACGGAAACCCGATCCCTCCGGGCACCTTGCTGACTCCGGTCGACGACAGGGTCTATCTAGGGCAAGCGGACTTGGTCGTTCGCGTCAGTCGCACCTACTCGGTTTGGTTCAACAGCAAAGTTCTTACCGGAGTTGACTTTGCTGATCCGGTCATCGAACCCTTGCCGGAAGATCAGCCGGCGGGAACGAGCGTCGTGTTGGCTTTCCGCGGAGCGACGGCCGTCAACGGCACTCCGGTTGAAATCCGCGACGCTACTTTCTACGACCAGTACGGAGATGCGCTGGACATTGAACTCTATACGGACATGAGCGATCCGCCCACGGGTTGCGATCCCACCGACAATGTCTTGACGACCATGATTGATGCGAACATCAACCCGGTCTTCTTTAATGCTGACAACCGCTGGAAATCGAACATCAACTCTGTGGACGGTGCCTCACACATCCAAGTGCGGATTACCTTCGTGTCCAACGTTGGAACGACACCCGGTCGAACCCCTGAATTGAGCACCCTGGGCCTGGCCTTCGAGTCGCTCTAGTTCACGACCGAAGTCGGCATGACTTGCGCTGCCCGGCACGGGCGAGTGAGTTGGTTGCAGGCGACGGATCATCATGGGGAGCGGCACGGTTCCGCGCCGCCCACCAATAGGCCGCACGCTCATTCCACGGTCTCGACTCGCACGGGTCGGGACCGTTTGCGTGGGGCTTCGGTCGCCCGATTCGGGCGAGTGCTAAAGCTCGCCAAGAGACGGCAAGCTCAGATTTTCCAAGCCGAATGGGGCTTCGCCCGCGGGCAGCCAGCCTCCGCATCCGATCGCTGGCGAGGTCTGGGCCATGCAACATTCAGCTCGGGCCACGGCCGGGGGGGCAAAGTTTTCCAAGCCCGAAAAAAATGCCAGGGCTTCCTTCGGGCTGAGGGCATCCGTCTCAAGCTGATCCCTTGTTCGCCTACTACAGCTATTCCACCCCACCTTGGGCCAGTCGCCCCGATGGGGCAAATTCGCGGTTCCGCCAAGGCTGTTGAGCGCTTTCGCTCGCCGGTGGTGGGCCCGAATCGTCGGTTCGGTGCCCCAGGGGCCCGGTTGACGCGCTGGGGGCCGCTATGGGCCAGCGGAGGCTACCGGCGCGTCGCGGTACGGAGTTTGATGGTGGAAGGCGTTCGGCCCTTTCTTGGGTCGGATATCGTTCGACACGAGTTTGGTGGAAGCGAGCCAGAAAGCAGCCGAAGCAGCCCCCAGCCGGGCTTTTTGGCTGCCAAGGGCCTCCGGCAGATCTTGACCCCTCACATGGGGGATGAAAGAATCCGCATCCCGTTTCACCAGGCCCGTTTCGGTCCATTCCGGAACTTCGTCTGTCCCTCCATCCCAACCAATCCGAAGGGCTCTTAGCTGCTTCGGGCCCCATCCCTGCGAGTTTCTGCAGCGGCTCCCGATCGGTCGGCTTGATGCCGACCCGTCCGGGCGCTCCGCCAGGCAAGATTGCCTACAGGATCTTTGCAACCAGGGAGTCGGGCCTAGGTAGCTGACATGTCCCGCATCGCTTCGCAAGCCGGCCCATTTCTCGGCCCCGTCAACCGGGCCGGCACCTCGGGCGAATCAGGTTGGGATTTCGGCACAGACGATCTCCTGCAACGACTCCAAGCAACGAGCCCCAGAAATCGGCAGACCATGCTGACCAACGCAAGCCACATCGAAGCTCAAGCACCGTCAACTCGTGTCGGACACTCTTCCTTTGAGTTCTCGTCCATACAGTTTTCGTCCACAGCCTATTCGTCCACTGGGACCGCATTGTCACTCGGAACGGATCGTGCCGAACGCTGCGCAAACGAACGCGCGAGTCGGGCCGATTGTGCGCAAGCAGAAGCGCGACCCGAGCGAGGGGCCGGCCGAGGGGACGAACGCGGGAACGGAAGCGGAGAATGGATCGCAAAGCCGCAAGCGCAGCGCGTTCGCGCAACGGGATCCGCGCGCAGCCCCAAGGGAGTCTCTTCACTCGCGGCGGCGCTCTTGCTGGCCTCGGTGTCGGGGCTGGGGCTTTCAGCTTGCGGCGGCGGCGGGGGCTCGAGTGCCGCCACAGCCGGCAACGCGTTGGAAGTAAAGGGCGGCTTGCCGGGCGAATTCTTTTTCGATACCAACAACGACGAAGTCTTTGACATCGGAACCGAACGATCCTTTTTCCTCGAGTCCGTCAATGAGTCGGGGCAATCGAACAATTTACGGCTGACCCAAGTCGTGTGGGGGCGCTTGGTCAACATTTATGACTTTGACGCCAGTGCAACTTCAGGCGACGGACGAACGCTGCAATACCGCGACTTTCTGATTGCTGAAAATGTTGTGGGGGACGAGACCAACTACTTGTTGGAGCGCAATGCAATTACCGAGCAGACGGACCTGACAATTCTGCGCAAGCGCGGTACGCCGGAATTTGAGGACCTGTTCCTGGATGCCACCTCGAATTTGGCCTTCGTCAATCCGACGAGTCTCAGCCCGACGGAACTTCCTCCATTTCCGCTTGTTCCGCGCAATGCGACCATGATGCTGCGCTTTTCGGACCTTCTGGATCCCGCAACAATCAACGAGCAGAACATTCGGCTGAAGGTCGGCAACCCGCCGATTCAACCCTTCGGAATTCGAGTGATTGCGGACAACAATCACGGGGCTGTTGTCGGGGGCAGCTTCTTTCCCAGCCGGGTCTTGATCGATACGACGATCTCCGAGTTGGAGGGGCAGCAGAGTTCGTTGCCGATCAATACTGTCGGCCTTCCGGCCAGCGTTTCGAACCAATTGGTCAACATCGCGATTCAGATCCCGACGCGGACGAATTCGGTTGAGTCGCAGATGACGCGCCTAGAGAACCTGAGCAACCACGGACTTAGCTTCACGAACAACGGCCCGTCATTGGTCAGTCCGACCATGGATGTTGTGCGGGCCTTCCGCTCCGGTCGTTCAGATGATGCCGACACCAATACAGACCCGAATAACGGCTACTTGCTGGACACGGATCGTCCGCAAATCCTCGGGGCCCAGGGCATCACGATCACCGACATCTTGGCTCAACCCGGTGACGGCAATTACTTGGTGGACTTC
>JAJDES010000392.1 GCA_029259675.1 Planctomycetota bacterium | reverse complement strand
GCCGCGTGCGGCGGATGTGGTTTGAAACGGGACTCCTGACATTATCGAGCGCGGAAGTGCTCGATGAACTGCCTGAATTGGGCCGTGAATGGCAGCCCGAATCCCAAGGGGACGATTGGCTGTTCGGTATCGAAGGGGCGCCCACGGCAGAGGAAATTCCGAACGGAGCCCGCTTTGGGCTGGGCCTTTTGGATTTGGATCGCTACGAGTACGTGGAGTTGTCCGGTGTGCTCGAGGGGCGCAAATTGCGTGTGCCGAGGGCAGCGGAGGAAGTTGCGCGGATTGTCGGCAGCGGCCATGGGCCCGTGGCTTGGCACCTGGATTTGGTGCACAACAGCGTCAGTATTGCGCGTACGGGCGGGCGACGTTCGGGGCGTTTGGGTTCGCGCGAAGAAACTCGCTAGGCAGCTTGCTGTATCGATCCTTGCGGGAGTCGACGCTAGCATGGTCGCGCCATGAGCACCCAACCTTCAAAAGCGCTCGAAAGTTTTCCGAACCCCGCCGCCGAGCGCGATTATGAAATTCGCTTCGAGGCGCCCGAGTTCACATGCCTGTGCCCGCGCACGGGTCAACCGGACTTCGCCACGATTCGGATTCGCTACACACCCGCCGACCTGTGCGTCGAGCTCAAGAGCCTAAAGCTCTACCTGTGGTCGTTCCGCGATGAAGGCCATTTCCACGAGGCGGTCACCAATCGCATCTTGGACGACCTGGTGGCGCTGCTGTCGCCGCGCAAGTTATCTGTGGAAGGGGACTTTTTGGTGCGCGGGGGAATCCACACCGTCGTTGAAGTCCAGTACCCGTAGCCAGTCGCCGAATTCGGCTGTACTCGCTGCCGCCCAATCACGTATTGCGAAGGGTTTGATTGAGCCGACTTGAGTAACTGCCGGCGCTGAGCTCGGAATTAATTTTGATCGAGCGCCCGGGCCAACTTGGGCAAGATTTCAAGCACGCGATGGTCAATCGACATGTGTCCGCCCTCGTGTTCCACGTGCTCGTGGGCGATGCCCAATTGCGTCAACTTGCGCGCGAAGATGCGCAGTCCCCACTGCAAATGGAATTCATCCGCGAGGCCGCACTCAAGGTGCAGCAGCTCCAGATCGCGCAAGCCCTGTGCGTTGGATTCGCAGGCGACAACCGGGTCTAAGGCAAGCCAACGTTCCCACACGCTTTGGATGCGTTCGCCGGTCTCGAGGTCGAAGGGCAAATCGAATCCGAGTTCGCTGTTTGGATTCGGGGAGTAGCACGCGGCCATGGCCAGTACGTTCAACACGGCGTGGGCGTCGCCGCGCAGGACTGGATCGGCATAAAACGCTTCGAGAAAGCGCGCGGGCTGCATGTCGTAGGGCACCAGGCCGCGCAAGGCAGCCAGAAATTCGCTGCCAAGCGAGTATTCGAAGTGGCAGTCGCCGCTGATCGATGCGCAGGCTTGAAATAGACCTGCGTGCCGCATGCAAAGGTGTAGGGCTCCGAAGCCCCCGGAGGATTTGCCCGCGATGGCGCGTCGCCCGGGCAGGGTTGGCAATTGCTTGTCAACGAAGGGCACGAGCTCATTTGCGAAGTGGTCTTCGTAGGCGCCCACCGCGCTTGAGTTGACGTATTGGCTGCCGCCCAACTTGGTGAAGCAATCTGGGAACACGAGGATTGCCGGTGGGGCCTGCTGGGCCTGCAGCATGCGATCGTAGAGTTGGGCGACGCCCGGTTTCCACGGATGGGTTTCCAGGTATTTTTGGCCGCGGCCCGTAAAGCCCGCCAGGAAGTAGATTACGGGCAGTGCGCGCTGTTGCGCTTCGGGCGGCAGGTACACGGCAACTTCCCGCCGGTGCGGGTCACCCAGGGGATTGCCCGCTAGCGCCTGACTCTCAAGCACAAGTATGCGCGCTTCGCCCGCGAAGCCCAGTGGTGATTGCAAATGGCCGTTCACGCTTAGGCGTTGGGTTTGGGGGCGCGGTGGGGAGCCAAGCCCAATTCCTTGCGAATGGTCGCGAAGCCGCGCTTGATGCGTTCGTAAATGATTTCGCAGCGCTCTTCGTAGTGCACGAAAGCGGACTTCATGCCGTTGATCGAAATAGTTTCGAGGTCATTGAGCGTGCAACCGAATTCATCCACGGCGATGCGGTATTCCTCCGTCATGGTCGTGCGGCTCATCAAGCGATTGTCTGTATTGAGTGTGACGCGATAGCCGAGTTCCTTGAATAGCGCGAAAGGGTGCTCCTCCAAACTCTTGGAGGCACCGGTGTGCACGTTGGACGAAAGGCAGATTTCCAAGGGAATGCGATGATCGAGCACGTACTGCGCCAGAGAGCCGACTTTGATCACCTTGCCCTCATAGATCACGATGTCTTCAATCAAACGCGTGCCGTGCCCAATGCGGTGAGCTCCGCAATATTGCAGTGCTTGCCAAATGCTTTCGGGACCGAAGCTTTCGCCGGCATGAATGGTGATGGAAAAATTTTGGCGCTTGGCCAATTGGAAGGCGACCAAGTGTTCCTTGGCCGGGTTGCCCGCCTCTTCACCTGCGAGGTCGAAACCCACGCAGCCTTGTTCGCGGTAGGAGAGCGCCAACTCGACCAATTTGACGGACAGTTCCGGATCTTCATTGCGCAGGGCGCAAACGATGAGTCCGGTCTTCACCTTGAATTCGTTTTCACCGCGCTCCAATCCGCGCAACACGGCCAGCATGACGGCGTCCAACCCGAGCGGTCCTTGGGTGTGGAAATGCGGTGCAAAGCGCACTTCGGCATAAACCACATTCTCAGCAGCCATGTCCTGCACAAATTCGTAGGCCACGCGTTCCAGGGCCTCATCGGTTTGCATCAGGGCAATCGTGTGTCGAAAGCCTTCGAGGTATTGGGGCAAATTGCCCACGGCCGCGCCGAGGAAAAACCATTCGGCCAGCTCTTCGGCCCGCTCGCTCGGGAGTTCGGTGTAATTGGCGTCGCGCGCCAATTCGATCAGGGTGCTTGGACGCAGGCCTCCGTCGAGATGCTCGTGCAGCAGCACCTTGGGCATGCGCTCGAGAATGTCCGGAGTCAGCAGGGAGGTTTTGAGTGCGCTCATGGGCCCGAGGGTAGTCGCGCGCATTCCGAATCCAAGTCGGCAGTCTCGGCTTGGGACTCGGCCGGCGCCTGGAATCGATCCTTTCGGGATGGAATCTTTGGATTTCTACTCCACGCGGAGCTTTGGGATATTCGCTTCGGGGTCCCAGGCGACGCTTTCCGTTGTGCCGCCCGCAGGTCGCTCTCAGCGCCAAAAAGCCGCACTTGGGTGCCGTTTGCGCCAGTCGGCCCCGAAACCCTTTCACAATGCCCGCAAGGGCGCCGCCCCCAGGGTGGCCCAGGGGACGGGCAACCTCCAGCGGAAGCTCTATGGAAGGGGTACAACCCAAGACTCCCACTTGCCGATGAGCAGGGGTCCCGTAGACTTAGACCTAGAGACCCTGACGTGCACGTGAGGGTTTGGGCCAGCCGAAGGCCGGATTCTGAGCCATGGGCTCGGGCACTGGGCTCGGGTCCACAGCGGCATCGGAAAAGTCCCGAACTCCGAGCGAAGTGAGTTCGGTCCGAAACAACCATTACCTCAAGACGACGCGCCGACCACACCGATCTGGATCGCCGAAAGCAAAGTGCAACATCCTTCGTGATCTAGCGCAGCAGCTTTATCCGGCTTGCCGAGAACGGGCCCGTCACCAGCCATCCAATGATTAACCTCAGCGCAGCCTTCGCCAAAATGGTCGAGCTTCACGGGAGCGTTCCCCGTGCGCTTTGGAAGGACGGGCGTGCCCTTGATCCGCTCCACATTTTTCTTGAGGTCACGTATCGCTGCAACCTGCGTTGCAACTTCTGCCAGTATCTCGACATCATCAAGGGCGAGGTGCAGACGGTCGGACCGGTCAAGGAATTCAAGACCGAGGAAATCAAGGACGCCATCGATCAATTCCCCAAGGGCCGCTTGATGACCTTCTCCGGCGGGGAGACCTTGGTGCGCAAAGACTTTCCCGAAGTTCTGACCTACGCGAGCAAGGACCACCGCACCCACATCATTTCAAACGGCGCGCTGATCAAGGACGACATCGCCAAGCTCTACGTGGATTTGGCTCCGCGCTACATGTGGCAGAACGGGCTGGTGCTGCTCGGTATCAGTCTCGAGGGCAACGAACAACGCCACGACGAAGTTGTGGGCCGCAAGGGCAGTTGGCGCAAGACCATCGACGCCATCAAGGCCGTGGTCGAATACCGCAACAAGTCCGGCAAGAAGTTCCCGAAGATCAACATGAAGATGGTGGTCACCAAGGACACCGTCAGCGAGATGCAGGACTTCATGCACCTCGCCAGCGACTGCGGCGTGGATTTGGTCAACTTGATGGCCGAGCACGATTTGGTGGGGCACTCGGGCACGCTGATTAGCAATCCCGAGGAGAGCAACCTGAACGTTGAGCAGCCCAAGCCCGAGGGCGTGGACCCGGAGTTCCTGCGCGAGCAATTGATCGCTTGCTTCCAAATCGAAAAGGATCTGGATCTTCAAATCCGAACCACGCCGGCCAACCTGCCGATTGACGAGTTCGTGCGCCACTACACCGAGGATCGCTATCTCGATCCGGACGAGTATCGCTGCGAAGGCCCCTGGTCGCGCATTCAACTGACCGCAGAGGGGCGCTACTCGCCCTGCTTTTATCTGCGCACGGGCGATTCGCGCAGTCAAACGATGCGCGAGGTTTGGAACGGTGAGGAGTTCAGGAAATTCCGCCGGGACCTGAAAGAAAACAAGGTCTATGCGGGCTGCAACGGCTGTTGCAACTTGAAGTACACCGGTCCCAAGCGCTACGGCTTGGCCGGCCTCTAGGAACCGCCGGCGCGTCCGTCTTCGCCCAGCCGCCCGATGGGCGCGGACTGCTTGGAACCGGCTGCCGGGGCCAAGTCTTCCCAGTGGGGTTGCCTCGCTGTATGGAAGCTTTGGGCCTAGGGCCTCCATTTCCTCCCAATTGCGCGCGTTAGCGCAGGGTCGAAGGCATAGGCTTCCGCCGAGTTCGGCAACTCGAACTGTTTCCGGGCTTCTGGCCGCGTCCTGACGGAAAGGGCGCATTGTGGCGAGGCCGGGGGGGAGCTAACGTGCTGCGCCCATTCGGCTTTCTGCTACCCCGGAGATACTCGTGAGTCAGGATTCCCAGCGCCCGGTGCGCGTGCGCTTTGCCCCCAGTCCGACAGGCGCCTTGCACATTGGCGGAGCGCGAACAGCGCTTTTCAATTGGGCCTTTGCGCGCAAGCACGGCGGCAGCTTTGTGCTGCGAGTTGAAGACACCGATCACGAACGTTCCAAACCCGAGTTCGAGCAAGCGATTTTGAACGGCTTGCGCTGGCTGGGAATGGACTGGGACGAAGGTCCCGAAGCCGGCGGGGAATTTGGTCCGTACCGCCAGTCCGAGCGTTTGGATCGGCACCTGGGTGTCGCCGCAACGCTGTTTCAAGCCGGATGGGCCTACCGTTGCTTTTGCAGCAGCGAGCGCTTGACCAAATTGCGCGCAGAGCAAATGGCCTCCAAGGGCCGGCTCGGGTATGACGGCCATTGCTAGCACCTCAGCGACGAGGAGTGCGAAGCGAAGATGAAAGCGGGGGCAAAGCCCGTGTTGCGTTTTCGAGTTCCCGAGGGCCACACGATTTTTTCCGACGGCATTCGCGGCGACGTCCGTTTCGACAATAGTGAAGTTGACGATTGGATCATGGTGCGGGCCGACGGCAGCCCCACGTACAACTTTGTCGTGGTTTGCGATGACGCGGATATGGAAATCACCCATGTCATTCGCGGTGAAGACCACCTGACCAATACGCCCAAGCAGGTCTTGCTGTACGGAGCCTTGGGTGTCCCCGTGCCCCATTTTGCTCACTTGCCGCTCATGCTTGGGAGCGACAAAAAGAAGCTCAGCAAGCGCACGGCCGACACTTCATTGCAGGTCTATCGCGATCTGGGCTATCCGCGCGACGCCGTTGTCAATTTTCTTTGCCTTCAAGGTTGGGCGCTCGACGGAGCAACGGAGGTCTTCAGTCGCGAGCAATTGATTGAACACTTCGAATTGAGCGCCGTTTCCAAGGGCGGAGCTGTTTTCGATTTGGAAAAGTTCCGCTGGCTCGCCGCGGAGTATCTGCGCGGAGAATCGGCTGACGAACTCGTGCGCCACTGTGCCCCGCAACTCGTGGCCGCCGGGCTCCTGACGGAGGACGATGTGCGGCAGCGAGCGGATTGGATCTGCGCCGCGCTGGAATCGGTGCGCGAACGCATTTCGCTCTACTCCGAAGCCCCCGAGCAACTACGCTTTCTTTTTGCGGATGCGAGCGAGGTTGAGTACGACCCCAAAGCCGAAAAGAACGCTAGGAAGCGCGAACTGAGTGTCCTGGCGGAATACCTTAACTGGTTGCGCCCAAAGCTCTCCGGCGAGGTGGACACAGCGGCGTTGCGCGACGCAACCAAGGCCTGGATAGGGGAACGAGAATTGAAATTCCCCGACCTCTTTCAACCGCTGCGTTGTGCGCTGACCGGCCAAGCCGGGGGCCCGGACCTATTTGATGTCATGGCACTATTAGGAAATTCAGAAACTTTGGGCCGCATCGAAGCCGGACTTCGGCGCTTGGTCTGAGAGAGTCTTCATTGCCGACACGGCAAAAGACGCCGACAAGCGGCCTTTTAGCCGGTGTGATTTCGAGCTGAACGCGAACTGTGAATTCTTTGATATTCACATGGGTGCGACTTGCAAGTTGGGTACTGAAAGGACCGTTTTTGGCGCCTAGGATGACTGCTGTTGTCTCTCCTCAATTCGATTCAACTCCCACAATCAAAATCACATGCTGCTAACTTTAGTCACGAGCGTTGCCCTCGCCCTTCCGGCCACTCCGGTGTCCGGCGAGCACGGCAAGTTGCCCTGGTATGAGGGCACCTTTGCCGAGGCTTTGGTGGAGGCCGAGGCAGAGAACAAAATTCTCTTCATCGACTTTTGGACCGACTGGTGCCACTGGTGCAAGGAGTTGGACAAGGAGACCTTCTCCAACGATGGGGTCGTCGTCGCGATGGAAAACATGATTCTCCTCTCGGTCGACGCGGAAAGTAAAACCGGCCTTCCAATTGCCGAGAAATTCGGCGTGCGCAGCTTTCCCTCGCTGCTCTTCTTGAACTCCGATGGCAGTCCGCGCGACTTGATCAACGGCTTCATGCCGCCCCAGCCCTTCATCGGCGAAGT
The DNA here is from genome assembly GCA_029259675.1 of Planctomycetota bacterium. GTDB lineage: Bacteria > Planctomycetota > UBA1135 > UBA1135 > JAJDES01. The sequence goes on along the minus strand of JAJDES010000392.1, from coordinate 2,443 downwards.
GAATCGTATCGCGAGCGGAAAGGGCACGATTGACGCCCTGCGCAAGTCATTGAAGGAGACACCGGATGATTTGGATTTGCGCTACGAATTGGCCGGCAAGCTCGAGGGCTTCGGTGACAAGCGCGGTCGCGACGGGCACTACGACGAGATTCTCAAGCGAGATCCCGAGCACAAGAATTTCATAACGCGCCGGATTGCCTTCGATCGCGTGCGCGAATCCGTTTTGGATGTTGAGTCGGAAGCCAAGCCCGACCCGACGGCACTTGTGCAGCACCTTGCGGGAGTTACGGACGCGGAGTTGCTCTACGAGGGTCACCAACTGCTCGCCAACCTTTTCACTGTACTCGCCGACAGCAACACGGAAATGAAATTGGTCGCCGAGTACAGGGCCAAGGCCTTGGCGTCCCAGCGCCTAGCGTGGAAGCATTGCCCCGAAGAGCAAATCGGCGGCTACGGCAACGCCCTCGCTTGGTCTATTTGGGAAAACCGCGAAGGGTCCAGTGCAGAGGCGCGCGCCTTTGCGTTGGAAGTCGCGCTGAAGGCCGTCGAAAAGAACGCTGATGATCCCAATGTGTTGGACACGTTGGCCTGCTGCTACTTCATGAACGGAAAGCTCGACGATGCGGTCAGCACCATCCGGCATTGCATCGAATTGCAGCCGCTGGAGTCGACCTGGCAAGAGCGACTCGAGCTTTTTTCCCAAGGCAGCTAAGGCGTCTCGGCCGCACAAGTCCGGAGCATCCGAAAGACTTGGTCGAGCCGCTTCCGAAACAAAGAGCCGGTGTTCGCCCGTGGGGGGCGCCCGGCTCTTTGCTATGGATACCAGGCGCTGATTTTTTGGAACAGAGCCTTGGCCGCCATGGCGTGATGGATCGCGGAGGGATGCGGGTCGGCTTCGCTTACCGTCAATTCGGATCCCCGATAGCGCGCGATATCGTGCTCGCGCATGTACTCGTCGAGTTCGGTTTGAAGATCCAAGGTTTCAAAGCCGCGCTCCCGTGCCGCTTGAAGTGCCGCGGCCGCGTGCTGGCTGTCGCGATGGGAGAAGACCAGCACTTTGAATTCGTGTTGCACGGATAGAGTGCGCAGCTCATCCATGGCGGCCAGAACCGAGTCCCAGCCGACTAGGTGGCGCCATGGCTCGGGAACATGTTCGGGGTTTTCCGCAACGCGCTGGGCCCCGCCGGCCGTCTGTTGCGTGGGGGCCGGGGTCAGTCCGAAATCTGACCATTGGGCCCCGCTGGCCCAGTCCCAGAGGAAACTGCGCGCAAGATCGAAGGGGTCCTGTTCGCTGCGCACAAATCCGGGCAGGCCCAAGTCATTGCTGACGAATCCGAGGAGGACCAAGTCGGGTTCGAATGCCAAGCCGCGCTCGCGCAGGAGCGCCACTTCAACGGCGGTGTTGTAGCCGGGCACGGCGGTGTTGATCCCGGTCCAGGAAAATTCCGCTGCGCGCTGTTGCGCTTGCGCATTCAATAGCTCGATCAATTGCGAAAGGTAGTCTTGGCCCTGCCGCACGCCCTGCCCAAAGAGGACGGAATCACCGAGTCCCAGGATGCGCTTCTCGCCGCCTCGTTTGGCCAGTGGAAGCTCCGCGCCGCGAAAACCGTGGGAATTGGTTCGCACCCGCGCTCCGGCGTAGAGGGGACCGCGCAAGTTCGGGCGCAATTCGTAGATGACATCGCGCAGGGAACTTTGCTGGATCAAGTGACCCAGCGCGGCAGGACCTTGGCTGGGCGCCTGCGGCAGGTCGCGCAGGGCGCGTGCCAGGGCTTGCTCGTTGGCGCGCGCCACTTGAATGCGCAGCAGGACTTCGGCGCCGAGCAGAGCCGCGAGCGTAGAACACGCGCAGAGCATCCACTTCAGCCGCGCAGAGGGGCGGCTCGCTGCTGTGCTGGGTGGGGCGCCTTGCATGGCGGCCAAGTCTAACCCTGAACTCGGTGCCGAGCCCGAGGGGCGGGCAGCGTCGTCGCGTTCCCGGCTGCCATCTAGCGTTGCAGGTGCTTGGGATCTTTCCAGGTGTAGACCGTGCTGCCCCAGCCCATTCCGCCGCCCAGGGCAAGCATCAGGATTTGATCGCCGTCTTTGAATTTTCCAGCCCGTGCCGCTTCGTCCAATGCCGTAGGCACGCTGGCGCTGGAGGTGTTGCCCGTGTGATCGATGGACATGACGATTTGATTGGCCGCGATGCCCGCCTGCCCGACACCATCGTCGACGATGTTGGCGCTGGCGTGATGGGGAATGACCCAATCGATTTGATCAATGGAGAGTCCCGCTCGAGCGGAGGCCTCCAGGATGCAGCGCTGAATGGTGCGCACGGCGAAGGGGTAAACCTCGCGGAAATCGCTGATCAAGAAGTGGGCGCCGGCCGCCATCAATTCGGGGGTGAGCGGCATGCGCGTGCCGCCGGCCGGAACTCGCAATGAGTCTCCAGCCTTGCCGT
>JAJDES010000391.1 GCA_029259675.1 Planctomycetota bacterium | reverse complement strand
ATCAACATTGAACCCTTCAAAGATGTGAAGCGTTCACCGCGCGGCTCCAAGCTGCGCGTCGCCTTCATCGGTACGCCCGTGCCGCACAAGGGCGTTCACATTTTGATGGAGGCTTGGAATCGCATTCAGGCGCCCCTGCGCAAACAGGGCGAATTGCGCATCTTCGGCAACCTTTCCCACAATCCCGGCTACATCGTCAAATTGCAGCGCTTGGCCGATCAAACCGGCGCGCAGCTTTGCGGCGGGCTCAAGCGCGACGAAGTCTCGGGAGTCTTGGCCGAAACCGACGTATTAGTCGTGCCGAGCATCTGGTACGAAAATTCGCCCCTGATCATTCTCGAAGCGCTCGCAACGCGCACGCCGATTCTGGTCAGCGATTTGGGCGGCATGGCCGAATTGGTGGAACCGGGATTGACGGGCTACCACTTCCGTGTCGGCGACGCCGAGCACCTGGCCGATCAATTGTCGCGCTTCCTCATTAGCCGCGAAGAACTCGATTGCCTGTTTCCCAGCGATCTCGAAGTCAAGTCGGTCAAGGACGACGCCGTCGAGTTTGAAGTGATCTACGCCGAGGCGCTCGAGATGATTCGCAAGAAGTCCCAGGCCAAGGTCAACTAGCGCAGGTGTCGAGCACTAGGGCCCAACGCGATAGCGAATCTAAATGGGCGCGCGCCCGCGGACCTGTTGGGCGATTTCGCGCAGGAGGCCTGGCGTGAAGATTCTGATTGCTCTGCACGGTTATCCGCCCGAGTTGCACGGGGGAACGGAATTGAGCGTGCAGGCCATGGCGCGAGCGTTGGCGTCCGCGCACGAAGTCGTCGTGGTGGCGGGCTCGACCGATTGGAGCGAGGGCTTTCGGGTTAGTGAGAGCGAAGATGTCTGCCCGCTCACCCAGGCCCGTCACAAGGTCTATCGGATTCATCGCGCGGACCTCTACTTCGATCATTGGCACAAGAGTTCCAATCCCGCCGCGGCGCGGGCCTTTGCTGAAATCCTGCACAAGGAAAAGCCGGACGTCGTGCACGTGCAGCATTGGATTCGGCTCAGCCGAGACTTGGTGGCTACGGCAGCCGCAGCGCGCATTCCCGCGGTGGTGACCTTGCACGATCTTTGGAGCAGTTGCTTGCTGGTGTTTCGCATCCGACCGGGAACGCGCGAAACTTGCACGGCGACGCTCGCGCCCGATCCCTGCCTCGATTGCGCGGGTAGTCACCCGCCAAAAACTCCCTGGGTCGATCGGAAAAGCGGTGAGGCTGAGTTGGCGGCCCACAAGCGCGACTTGGCTCGCGAGTTGAAATTGGCGCGGGCCGTGATGGCGCCCAGCCGTGTGCACGGTGAGGCCTTGGAGGGTTTCCTCGGCTTCGAAGCGGGCGCACTGGGGATTCAGGCCATGGCTCCCGCACGGGAACTGACCTTGCAACCCGTGCCGGGCTTACCGGCGCCGCGTGCCGGTGAACCCTTGAAGTTGGGTGCGTGGGGCAACTTGACGGCACTCAAGGGCAGCGACTTGCTGATCGAGGCGGTGGGGCGCTTGCAAGAACCCGAACGCGTCAAACTCATTTTCGCCGGTGGTGAGGTCGAAGCCGGTTACGTGGAACGCTTGAAGCAGCGCGCGGATGAGTTGGGTGTCGACGCCGAGTTCCACGGCGCCTTTGATTCGGATGAACTGCAGCAACATCCCGTGACGCAAGTTCACGCCATGCTCAGCGGCAGTCGCGCCCATGAAAGTTGGGGGCTCGTGCTGGACGAAGCTTGGTGCATGGGCTTGCCGGTGCTCCTGCCGAACAGCGGAGCCTTCGCCGAGCGCTTGCAGGATGAACAGGGCGGGCTCACCTACGAACGAGACGATCCCGCTTCCTTGGCGAGTTGCATGCTACGCCTGTTGGATGAGCCGGGATTGCTGGAAAAATTGCGCAAAGCAATTCCCGCGCGCAGCGATATTTGCCCGAGCTTGGCAGACCAAGTGCTGCGCTTGGAAGGCATTTACAAGGCGGCGGTCGAAGCCGGTGCTCCAGCGTTCGTCCAAGAGGATTCGGCTAACTCCAGCCAAGCGCGCGAGGATTGGGTCAAGCAATGGGATCAGGCGCTATCGCAAGCGAGCCCGGTTGATTTGGGCTTTGAGCCCGCCCCGAGTGCTGGGGATGACAAGGATGGGGGAGACAGCTAGGAATGAAGCTCTTGGTGCTTGTTCACGATTACTTGCCCTTGCACTTGGCCGGCACGGAATTGCACGCCCATCAAATGGCGTCGCTGATGGTGCAGCGCGGCCACGATGTCACCGCGCTCTTTACCGAGCGGGATTTGTCGCGCGAGGAGGGCAGTTTGCGCCGGGACACGCTGGACGGTGTCAAGCTGATTGAGATGGTGCACCAGCGCGAGTACGCCGACGTGGCGGAAACCTGGCAGCAGGATTTGTCCCTGCGCGTTTTCCGCGAGCAGTTGGCGGAGCTAAAGCCCGATTGCGTACACGTACAACATTTGGCCTTCTGGGGCTCGCGTTGCTTGGACGCCATCGCCGATGCGGGTATTCCCTGCGTCGTCACGCTGCACGACTATCACTTGATCTGCGACAACGCCGTGTTGCTTCGCGATGACGGCGAGTTGTGCACGGAGGGGCCGAGCGGAGATTGCACCCACTGCGTGCGGCGCCACCCGATGCTGCCCGAGCGACACGACGCAATTGAACTTAGCGACGATCTTTGGAAGCGCGCCGCCCGCGAGCGCCATGCGTTGCACAAGCAATCGTTGTCGCGAGTAGAGCGCGTTGTCTGCCCCTCGCGCTTCTTGGCTGATCGCTTCATCGAAGCCGGCATGCTGCGCGAAGAACAAGTCGTTGTGATGAAAGCCGGCTACCCGGGCCCGCGCCGAGAAGCCCGCCTTTCCGATGCTTCGCAGCCCCTGCGCGTCGGCTACGTCGGCGGCGTTTATCCGTCCAAGGGCGTGCACGTGCTGGTCGAAGCCTTCGAGCATTTGCGCGATGATTCAGCCCAATTGAGCATCCACGGAATCCTCGATTGGTTCCCGGACTACGTTGCGGAATTGCGCGCCAAGGCTGAGGGGCTTCCGATCGATTTCGTCGGCCGCTTCGAACCCGACCAACTGGATCATGTCCTCGCCGGCCTCGATTGCCTGGTCATCCCCAGCATCTGGTACGAGAACATGCCGATCACCATCCAAGAGGCTTACCGCAACGGCTTACCCGTGATCGTCACCGACCTGGGCGGCATGGCCGAAGCGGTGCCCACGAACCACGGCGGCCTACGCTTCCCCCGCGGCGACGCCAAAGCCCTCGCCGATTGCATCAAGCAACTGGCAAGCAACCGCCAAGCTGCGCATTCCCTCGCCGCCGCAGCTCCCGCACCTCCAACGCCGGAGGCCATCGCCGAAGAGCTGCAGAGTCTTTATGCCGCTATGCGCAAGAACTAAAGCAGCGTGGGGGAGCACCCATCTTTGATGGGCTGTTAGGGGATAGTGAAGATGGAATAGGCCTTCACTACTTCGCGCTTAACAGATGTCGTCGTACCTGCTATGTGGCAGGTTACGAGCAAGTCGGGCAAGCCATCAGCATTCAAATCGCCACCTGCCGCAAGCCTAAGCCCAAAAGCCTCTCCAGGCTCGCCCCGGATCTCGCCAAGTCGAGAGCCTGAAGCCCCGGAAAAGATTCTTACCGATTGGCGGCTGTAAGAGTCGCGGATTTGCACAGCCAGTTCAGGGACTCTATCGCCGTCGATGTCCTCAAGCTTGATCATGTCTCCAATTTTAGTTCCAGGGTTATACAGCTCATAAATGACGCTTAGGTCTGCGCCAGAAAAAACTCTGATGTAATAATTTGAAGCAACAGCGAAGTCGGGAATCTTGTCTGCGTTGATGTCTCCTAGCGCAGCGACTGATTGGCCAAACCAATCAGTCTTGGGGCGCTTTGCCTCCAATGGTCGAATGAGCTCACCCGTGAGCCCATCATAGATCAAGGCCTTGGAGGGATGCTCTCCAGCGCTGGCATTGCGTGGTGCTCCAATGAGCAGTTCAGTTATTCCATCGCCATTGAGGTCGCCAATGTCCGTCGATGCGTATCCGAAGTAGGTATAGGCATCACCGTAAATAACCTGAAGCGGTTCTCCATTTCTGCCATCGAGAACCATTACGTGATTAAATGAGAGGACATCATAGGCCGCGCCAATGACGTCAGTGATTCCATCATCGTTAATGTCACAGGTTCCTAACGCTTCACCAAAGTTGACGGGTAACCCACCGAAGGCTTTAAAAATGATTGTGTAATCTGCTCCGGAAATGGCAGTTACACGGCCCTTTACTTGACCATAGCCTGGATCTCCGTAGGCGAAGTCGTCGTATCCGTCTTGATTGACATCTCCAAGTGCAACCACTGTATGTCCCACGTGTCCGAATTCCGCTGCCCCGATATAATGAAGCAGTGAGCCGCCGTTGCCGGAGTAAACTCTCACAGAGCCTTTCGAGTTGTTCTCCGCAGGTGCGCCCACGATTACATCGTCGTAGCCATCTGCATTAACATCGAGCCCACCTGCGATTGCATAGCCGAAGAGACTGTAGTCTGGCGAATCTACTAGGTTGAAAAGCAGGGTTTGGGCGTGTAGGCCGGTAGCGAGGAACGAGAGTGCGAGGATATTGATTGCAATGCGAGTCTTGTTCATCACTTTGGGGGATGCAGCAGGCGGGCAGGTTTAGTGGCTAGCCGTTTCTGATCTTATCAAAATTATTCAAAAGCGAAGGGGAGCCTGTGATGCTCAGCCAGGAAGCCTCAAGGCCAACAATTAGGGCCAGTATCACCTCAAGCTGCTGAGCCTTATTAGATCTGTCGCCATTGGATGACGACCAACTGGTGGTCGTCTTCGAAGAGGACTTTGCCGGGGTTGCGTGTTTTCAATACGCGTACGAGGTGTCCGTGTTCGCGCAGGATGCGGGTCAAGGCCCACATGCGGTTGATGGATTCGTTCGCTTCGGCTTTGAACCAGCAAACGGATTCCTCGGGCCAAGCGCTTTCTCGGAAGGGGGGGACGGGTAAGTTCTCGTCCAACCAATCGAGAGTTTCCAGCAGCCACCAAGCACCCTGGGGCTCGAGCCCGTCGCCGTAAAGGATGCGGTTCTTGAGCGCGTACGAATCGGCGAAGACGCCCTGAAGGCGCCTATGGTGTTCCCAATCTGCTCCGGCTACGAATCGTAGGTACATCGTTCTCTCCACCAATTGGTCCAAATCCCCCAGGGCTGCGAGCGTCATGCTGGCGCGCGAGACCCGGGCGAAAATGCATTTCGCGTGCGGGTGTCGGGGGCTTGGCTGTTGACGGCTCGTTCAAGTGTTTTTGGGGTGTTGGATTCGCCGGTGAACTCAAGTGCCGGCAAACGGTGAAGGGATGCGTGCAACCTAATGTGCGGGTCGCTGCCCTAAATTGCGGAGGGGGACTATAGGTGGCTCCAACGCTATTGGGAACCTCAAGAGTCGTTTTTAAATGAAAGACGGCTCCGCGCTATGAAGCGCAAAGCCGCCTAATGGAATTGCTGGAGCGCGTTGGCGCTCGCAAGTTTTACGGCACCAAGGTTCCGCTTACTGCATTGGTGGCCGCGTCGATGGTCCCGAAAACGGCCGAAGCTGTTGCTGCGTGGAACAAGGTGAGTCCAACCAAGCTCGGATCCGTTGCCGGTGGGATCGTGAGCGAAGCCGAGGCACGGCCATCTGTGTCCGTGACTCCGATGTAGCTGCCGAAGACCCCGAGGAACGGCTTGTTCAAAGTCAGATTGAAGTACGCATCGAAGTTGAGCGGGAGAATCACGCCGCCGCCGAAGTCAATGCCGGGTGAGGTGCCGGTGACGCTGCCGAAGATCCAATAGATGTTGCTGGGGAAGGCTTGACCGAGATCGATCTCGAAATTCTGCGTGCCTCCCAAAGCGAGCGACAGGCCTGACGTCTGCTCAAACATGCTCGAGCCGCAGGGGCTGGCCAAGTCGTGGGTGGCGACGAAGGTGCCGGCGATCGTCACGCTGCCGGTGATGCCCGAGTCGGGATCGTCGATGGGAACAGTGGAGTTGATCGGGATGCTGATGGTGACAATGCCCGCGCTCTCAATCGACGTTCCGTTCACCAAAACGGGGTCGAAGGCAACGCCGGTCAAGTCGAGCGTGCTCATCGAGCCATCGATCGCGTCGACGACTGCGCTGCCCGACAGGGCGACCATGGTCACGTCGGTGGAGAAGGCGCCCGTGCCGGCTGCCGCGTGGAAGATGTCGGAGCTGGGACTTAGGGTCAGGCCGGTGATGTCGACGTTTGCCAAGGGGGGCAGGAAGGGCAGCGGGTTGGGGATCGAGCCGTTCAAGTTGGGGATCGAAACCAAGCCGCCGGTGATCTTTCCCGTGGACGAACTGTTGCTGCCCGCTGTCGCCAACTCCACGTCCAGGCTGCCGCTGGCGGAGAAGGTGGAAGGGCTGGCATTGATCGGACCCAAGCTTGTTGTGCCCGACCAAGAAAAACTGGAAGCACCCGAGTCGATCGCGAAGGGGCAGTTCTGCGCGCTCGCCGATTGCGATGAAAGGGCGAGAACGATCGGGGCCAATAGGGCAATTCGCATTTTGAGTTCCAAACGGTGTGTCTACCGGGCCCAAACGGGCACAGCCGGTGCTGGGGATTGGCTACAGAAGCCCTTGGGATTCCATCCAAGGATACTGCCCATCCGCTGGGGCAGGTGCTCCGTTGCAGATTCCTGTGCGCAATCGACTTTCAAAGGAGAGGGGAAAGTCTCGAACTGGTCCAAAGCGCGGATTAGCGGCCATCGTCAGACAGTCGCAACATCCCGCGGCTGACCTCAGTGGGCCGGCATCGCTCTGGCCCCGCAGATGTGAGCATGGGATCCGGGCTAATTGCCGCCGGAAGAGCTGGAGCCAGATCCCGACTCCCTTAGGAAGCCGACAATCTCATCGACTTCCTCCGGCGTGAATTCCCCTTCGATAATTACGGCTCCAGAAAGGGGACCTCTGATTTTGGCCAAGGAGATCACCTTGTCGCCCATCATTAGCGCCATGCGGTGGTTTTGGTGAGAGGCGGTATAGCTACTGAAGGCGGTGCGCTCCTCGTCAATCAATTCAAATCCCACGGCCGCATAGCCCAACCGGTCTTGAGTGAAGTAGGCGTTCTTCAATTGGAAAGTCCGGGCCTCACTCAGTTTCAGCTCCATTCCTTCGAAAACGAAGGCGTCAGCAGTCTCGAAGCCCGGCTCAGACTGCGTGACTTCAATGCGGAATTCGATCGTTCCAATTCCTGAAAGCTGATTTTCAATGGAATCGATCGAATCTACCGCAACGTCCGAATCCACTAAGGGCGTACTCAAATCATCACTCTTGCAGCCTCCAACAGTGGTGACCGCAATCAAAGCGCAGGTGAGCCAAGCGCATTCACTCTGATTCTTCATTCGCATTCCCCATGCTCTGGGTTTTGTCTAGTCGGTGATTTGCTCGTCTTGGGCGAGAGTTTGGACTCAAACGGATCAGAACTGGACCCGGCCATCCGCCGGTTTGTAAGCAAGAGCCGTCCGTGGCCGTAGCTCGACTCGACGAATCAGACGTCCTCAAGGCCGAATTGCCGCTGGCTTGGAATCCCATTCCATCGGTTCCAGGCCCGATCGGGGTGACCGCGAAGCTCGAGACAGTCGCCACTTGATCCTCTTGGTACCCTTTTGTCGCCTGCGCGAGCTCGGCGAAAACTGCTAATCCGTCCGAGGATACGGCTCCGCTGGGGTGTGGGGGGGATTTGTCTGCCGGGTCCTGGGGTGATTGGGGCAGTTGCGGGTTTCCAGGCCTGTTTCGCTGCTCCAGGGTCGCTACCATTCCTGCACCGCTACCGACTCGAGCCAGACTGACGGCTCCTTCAACTCCCCCAGGACAGCACCGAATATGGATTGGAAGCTTGGACGCAGGCAGCCCGCTTGCCACCGCTGTGAAAGGACCTTCCTGGAGGAGGAGCCGCATTTCTCCATGCTGGTGGTGGAGGAGGTCATTTCGCGCCTCGACCTGTGCCGGGCCTGCTGGAGTGATGAGGATGCCAACGCTGCCGCCGTTTGGTGGCGCACCCATCGCCGCAGCGTGGAGCGCAAGGGGCTGCGGCTCGACATGGAGTCGATCGAAGCCCTGTTTGCGGCCCTGGCGGAGCGCGAGGAGCAACGCTTTGCGGAATTGCGCTACCTCCTGTGCCTGATTTTGCTGCGCAAGAAGCGACTGAAGGTGGACAAGGTTGAGCAAAATTCCGAGGGGGAGTTTCTCCTGGTGCGCAAGCCGCGTACGACGAATTCTTCGCCCGTTTTGGTGTTCGACTTCGAGGAGGAGCGCCAGGCTCAATTGCGCGATCAGCTGAAGCAGCTATTCGACGGCGTCGACTTGGGTGATTTGTCCGATGAGAGCGAAGCCGCCGAAAACGGCGATTCGAGCCTGGATTCGGAGGAATTAGAGGCCGGTGCCGACGAATCCGTTGACGATCAGAGTGCAGAGGATGACTCCGCTTCGAAAGCTTTGGGATCGGAGGGGGCTTCCGATGCTGAGCCTGCGAAGGAGTCGGAAGAAGATGACGGCGAACAGGGTCCCGATGGGGAATCCACGCAAGTGGATGAAACGGTGATCAAAGCCGCCAAGAGCAAGCGCGGCGTTGCTAAGTCATCCAAGAGAACGAGTTCCGGCAAGCGGAGCAAAAAGGCAAGCGCCTCCGAAAAGCGCGGGCTCAAGGGCAAGCACAGGGCAAAAAGCGTCTAAGCCCGACTGCTTTCATAGATCCGCAGGCCATCTGACGGCCGGTGGAGTTGTGCCGAAGGTGTGCAGCTCATGCCCGCATCTCGCCTCAGCTCTGTATGGAGCTACGAGTCGTGCGCGGTTCGGAGCCTTCCGCGCATTCGCGCTTCATTGGCAGAGGATCAACTTCCGGTTGCAGGCTCGGAGCAATGAACTCTTAGGCGCCTGAGAGCTCGGCGACGTCCTCGGCACGTGAGGCCTCGGGGACGTTTGGTTTCCCAGTAGCATTCGGCCAAGCGTCTGGAATGCGGCCAAAATGGGCCAGAATGGCTCAAAAATGACCACGAATGTGGCCGAAAACGGCCATTTCCTTGCCTTTCGGCTCTAGCCGCGCGCGCATCCCTGTAGGCCGGCGCGGAACGGCGCCCCTGTCTGCGGACTGCGAGACCAAATCACGCTTGATGCCGACCCTCTTACCCGTGGGGCGAAGTGGCATTGGGCTTGGCGCCGAGCTCGAAAATACAAGCCGGGGTGGGGGCCTGGGATCGTTGTCCGCTTGGCCGAACGGGTCGCTCGTCGAAGCTCATCTGGCCCCGCCAAAAGTCGCGGGGTTCGAACGGGCTTGGCCGGTCCCGCATCTGGGGCCCGTGGGCTCGCTTTTTGAGCCCTACTTCTCCACAGGTCCGCACACGCTCTGTTGTGTTCCTGGACTGGATGAAGGCTTAACGACCACTACATCTAGTGGCTGTTGAAGCCCCTGAGTCCGCGCCTGGACAGTATGTGGGAAACTTCATTTTGTCCAATTCTTGATTAACCCGACCCCAGTCCACGCAAGTGGTGCCTATGATCATGGATGTGGAGGAATGTGGCGCAAAGTGGAGGAAGACTCCGGACGATTTCAGCATCCCCAGGGGGGCTCTGTCCGGGGTCCGAATCTGGTTTTCAAGTGGAGGGCTGATGCATGTTCATCGGTGAATCCACCCACACCCTCGATGCCAAGAATCGAGTTTTCATTCCCAAGCGGATCCAAGAGAAGTTGGATCGCGACGAGAACGGAAACTTGACGGTGTATGTAACCAGAGGATTCGACGCCTGTGTGTTTCTGTTTTCCGTTTCCGGTTGGGAGAGCATGTACAGAGAGGTGACCACCAAACCCTTTGTAGATCCCGAGCGGCGCTCCATGCAACGCGCGTTCATGTCCAGCTCCTTCAGCGCCCAATTGGATAGCTCGGGGCGACTGCTCCTACCCGAGAAACTCAAGCGAGTGGCGGGCTTGGAGCGCGAGGTCAGCGTGATTGGTGTGGGCGAGCGAGCGGAGATTTGGAATCGCGAGGTTTGGGAGCGGCAGCAGGCCGAAATCAACGGCAAGTACGACGACATGTACAGCTTGCTTGTGTCCCCCGAGGACGTACAGCACGGCGGAGAAAACGGGAGTCCGCACGGCTCCCATTCGGGATCTCAATAGGGACGAGTTTGAAGCGCCATCCGCGGGCGTAGCGCGGGTGAAACAAAACATGAAGGAGTTTGGGGGAAACACAGTGACCGACGATGCACGCGAGGTTCATGTACCCGTGGCCGTGTCGCACGTGCTTGAGCTCTTGTGTGCAGCGGGCGAATTGGACCGGGGCGGCTTGGTTGTCGATGCGACCGTGGGTGCCGGCGGGCACAGCGAGCGCATTCTGCAAACCTATCCGAGTTGTCAGTTGCTGGGATTGGATCAGGATCCGGACATCCTTGAAATTGCTACCGAGCGACTGGAGCCCTTCGGCGACCGCGTGCGGTTGGAACGCGCGCGACATTCCGATTTGGGTGAGATCTTGGCTCGCGAGGGCGATGCGGTGCGCGCGCTCCTGCTCGACTTGGGCGCGTCTTCGCTGCAACTCGATCGCGCCGAGCGCGGTTTCTCTTTCATGCACGACGGGCCGCTCGACATGCGCATGGATCCCGATCGGGAGCGCACGGCCGCCGACGTCGTCAATAGCTGGGACGAGGAAGACCTGGCTGATTTGATCTATCACGAAGGTGACGAATCGCGCGCACGGCACATCGCCCGGGCGATCGTGGAGTTTCGTCGTCGGGCGCCGTTTCGCCGCACTATGGAATTGGCGGACTTGATCGCTCGCGTGGGGGCGCGCGGTCGCCGCGGCGGGCGCATGCATCCGGCCACGCGCACCTTCCAGGCCCTGCGACGGGCCGTAAACGAAGAGGGCGAAGAGCTCGCTTCGGTTTTGCAGGCGGCGGAAGAGTACTTGCCCGACGGCGCGCGCCTGCTCGTCATTAGTTTTCACTCCGGCGAGGATCGCGTTGTGAAGCGCTTCTTTGCGGAGGGCGGTCGCGAACAAGTTTGGGATGTTTTGACCCGCAAACCACGCATGGCCGACGCGGCCGAGGAGCGCGCGAATTCCCGCGCACGCTCCCTGCGACTGCGCGCAGCCGTGCGATTGCGTCCACAGGGGGAGGTAGCATGAAGCGTGCAGGGCTTAGTGCCAGCTTGGGCGCTCTGGTGATTGTGCTCGGGTTGGGCACGATCGCTTTGTGTGCCAAGAATCGGCAGGAGGGGCGTGAACTGGACCGCTTGTATCGCATGTGCGAAGAGCAGCGCCGCACCAACGCGCGCCTCAGTGTCGATGTTCGCGGACATCGCGCAGGTGTTCTGGAGGCTCCCAGGCAAGCGGCGGTGGTATCCGAATGAGAGGTCGAGGCACATTTGATTCGGCCTCGGGACTGCGCCCCATGAGCGCTTTTGTTGTGATCGGCTGCGTGGTCACGGCCGTTGCGGTTCGCGTTTCGATTTTGACCGGATCGGGCGCCCGCGCACTTACGCTCAAAGAAGTGCAGGAGGACGGTGCGGCGCCGGCCTATGGCATCGAAGATCGCGCGGGTCGGCCCCTGGCTGCCTTTCTCGAACGCTTGGAGTTGGAGGTCTCGCCGCGCAGCATGTGGCAGGGCCACACTCCCGACCGCATGATTCCATCGCTGGCGCGGGTCTTGGGCGAGTCGGAGGAGCGCATCGCGGCGAGCTTTTTCCCCGACGCGGTCGATGGATGCATTCAAGTGGATAGTTGGCCGCTGGATGAGCGCACGGCCAGCCGCTTGCAAGATTGGATCGAAGGGGTCGCGGAGTTTGAGCGCGATGAAGCGCGCTTCCTTCCGGGTATGTGGGTCGAGAAGATTGAGGGTGGCAGCTATCCCTATCGCCTTCTGTGGGTCCCGACCCTGTTGCTCTCCTCACAAACGCGCAGCGCGGCCGGCATCACGAACAGGCCGATTGCCTGGACTCGTTGGTTGGCCGACGGTTTGGATGTAGCCCGGCACGGCGAACGCGAATTGTCGGTTGCCGAGCGGGACAAGATGCGCAGTGATGTGTGGCGCGCTCTGATTCCCTCCGGCTACACCAAGGCCCTGCGCGATGTGCCCGCCGATAGGGCCTTGGCCCTGGCGGATCTCCTGCGCGCCGAAGGTGTGCGCGAGCATCAAGTCAAGTTGGTGAGCGAACGCGAACGCGTGCAACCCTCGGGTTCCTTTCCCGTGCTCGGCCGTTGGGGCTTCCACCGCGAAGAGCAGGATCAACCCGAGGCGTACAGCGGGCTCGAGCGTCTGTGCGACAAGCTTTTGGCGCAGCCCGAGTGGGAATTTCTGGCCGGCATGGGGGGGGCTTACACCTTCCGCCGCGAGAATCCGGTGCACCGCCGGGCCACGTCTTACTACCTGTCGAGCGCCCCGAGTTGCGAGGCCCCGGTCGTGCGCTCAACACTGGATTTGGACCTGCAGTTCTTTACGCGCCGCGTGCTCGAGGAGCTGGCTGCAGAACACGATCCGGCCGTGGCCATGGCCATTGCGATCGAGCTCGAATCGGGCGCCGTTTTGGCCATTGACGGAATCTCGAAGTACCAAAGTTCCGGCTTTGCGCCCCTGCACCACGCTTTCACGCCGGGATCGACGATGAAACTCGTCACCATGGCATCGGCTTTGGAGGCGGGAGTGGTGCGGCCCGATGAAATGATCGACGTGGGTCAGGGCAAGTTCGTGCTGCGCGAAGGCCGCTCATCGCGCACCATTTCCGAGGCCGAGGGTAGCGCCGTGGGGCTGACCAGTGCCGCCTACTGCTTGGCTCGATCCTCCAATGCGGGCTTGACTCAAATCGGCCTGCGACTGGACGACGACTACTTCCATTCGCGCTTGCGGGCCCTCGGCTACGACCAAAAACCGGATTCGGGTTTGGGCGGCGAGGAGCGCGGTCGCATCCCCAGCTTGCCGTGGAGTCGGTTGTACTCCCAGGCTTCGATCAGCTTCGGGCACGAGATGTTCACGTCCCTCTGGCAACACGCCCAGGGACTGGCGAGTCTTGTGCGCGGAGGTGAATTCAAGCCGCTGAAGATCGTTTCACACGTGCGCTGGAATTCGGAGCCGTTTCCCATCTCGCAAGACTTTCCGGTTCGGGCCTTCTCAAGCGAGACCTGCAACACCTTGCGCGGCATGATGGAGCTCGGTGCTCGCGAGGGCACCGGCCGACACTTCTGGCGCGACGACATCGAGATGGGCACCAAGACGGGCACAGCGGAAAAAGTACCTGGGGAACTCTGCCTACATGTGTGGGGAGAGTTCATGGATCGTTGCGTCGAACAGGGCCGCGTGCCCCTGTCGAAGGAGCAAAAAGCCCTGCGCGGGCAACGCAACGGTCACCGCACCTGCTACACCTCCTCAATGGCCGTTTTCGGCCGGCGCAGGGATCTTCCCGATGCGCCCGAGGTTTTCGTTTTGGTTGTGGTCGATGAGCCGCGGGGCAAAGAGAAATTCGGCTCCAAAGTGGCCGGGCCCTCGGCCATGCGCATTCTGGACGAAGCCCTGGGTTTGACGCGCGACGGACTGGCCCCGGGACCGGATCCGGTCAACGGATTTTCACTTGTCGGCGCGGCTCCCTTGGGCGGCTGGGACCAGCCTTGGATTCGAGGGCGCAACTAATGACCCGTCTATCCGAACTGGCGCGGCGCATTGGAGGCCACATTGCCGGTGGCGGTGACCCGGATATCTGCGGCGTTCAGTTGGACAGTCGTCGCGTTGTGGAGCGTGAGCTCTTCGCGGCACTGCCCGGACGGCGCTCCCACGGGGAGCGGTTCGCCGAGGGCGCGGTGGCCCGCGGCGCCTGCGCACTATTGGCCCAGGACCTTCCCTACGGATGGAAGGCGCCCCAGGGTAAGGAGCGGCACTCCGGCGCAACGGCTTCCGCGACAGCCGGGTCGGGCGTTCCGGTTTGGATTCACGCAGATGCTCGCCGCGCGGCGGGCCTGGCTGCGGCCCTGGTCTACGGGGAACCGGCCAAGGGATTGGGGGTGGTGGCCATCACGGGTACCAACGGCAAGACGAGCGTTGCGCACTTGCTCGGTGAAGTTTTGGAACGCGCGGGGCGCACACCCGCCGTCCTTGGAACCGTGGGGTATCGCTTGGCCGGAGGAGTGTTTGAACGCGCCAGCCATACAACGCCCGACGCGCCCAGCTTGCAGAGGCTGCTGGCGACCCATCGCAAGGGCGGTGGGGACACCTTGATTCTCGAAGCGTCCTCGCATGCTCTCGATCAAGATCGGCTGGCGGGACTCGTGCCCGATGTGGCCGTCTTTACCAATCTCACGCGCGATCATCTCGACTACCACGTTGATATGGAACGCTACGCCACGGCCAAGCAGCGACTATTTGAAAGCTTGCAAGCCGGCGGCAAGGCTGTGATCTTCGCCGATGATCCCGCCGCACAACGCATGGCAAAAGTTGCGCGCGAAGCGGGAGCCCGGGTCCTTTTTTACGGATGTTCACCGAATTCGGACTTGCGGATGGTTTCGCGCTGTTCCTCGGGCGGCGTTCAGCGACTGGAACTCCAGGGCTTGGTTGAGGGTTCGCTCGAATTGAATTTGGTCGGCGCACACAACGCGTGCAATGCCCTCGGGGCCTTGGCCAGCGCTTTAGCTTTAGGGGTCGAGCCAAGCCTCGCAATGGAAGCCTTGGGTCATTCAACTGCGGCACCGGGACGTCTGGAGGAAATCCCGTCCGGCGCCGATGCCCCGCGCGTATTTGTGGATTACGCGCACACAGAAGACGCATTGGCGCGCGTGCTGGGAGCGCTGCGCACGGACTTTGAATTGCGTTCCCCCGGACGACTGTTCTGCGTGTTCGGTTGCGGCGGCAATCGCGATCGAGGCAAGCGCGCCGGCATGGGGCTGGCGGCTTCCGCGGGCGCCGATCTATGCGTTGTGACGAGTGACAACCCGCGCGACGAAAACCCCCTGGGCATCATCGGGGAGGTCGTGGCCGGCATGGACCCG
>JAJDES010000040.1 GCA_029259675.1 Planctomycetota bacterium | reverse complement strand
TGGCCCAAAGCCGGGTGGAATTGTCCTCGCCGTCCTCGGCCGTTCAATTGGCTGCGGCGAGGGTGCTGCTGACAAATGCAGACGCCCAGGATCGCAAGCGAGTGCTCAATCATCTCAAGGGCCGCTTTCCCGCTCGAGTCGGTCCGCGCATGCTGCAATTGGTACTTGAGCTGGCACCGGTCCACGCCAGTCCCGAATACCTGGTGGAGCTTTTGGATCATCCCCAAACAAGCTTGCGCGCCGCCGTCGAAGATCACCTTGAGGAGCATTTGACTGCCGACCTTTTGCCGCTGCTCGAGCGCAGCGCTGTGCTTGCCGGCAACGATGCCAGGGTCCGCAGTTTGAATTTGGTAGCGCAGATTGATGACCCGCGCGTGATTTCGATTCTGAGCGATAGCTTGGGCGACAAGAGTTCGGCGGTCGCATCGACGGCTGCAAGCTTCCTAGCCCGCTATGAAGATTCGCGTGTCGATGAGGCCCTCTTGAAGCTTTGCACGGACCAACCCGTGCTTTTGCGCAAGGGCGCCTACGCCCTGTTGGCGGTTGCCGAACGAGAGGATCGCAAGGGTCGCGTGCTCCTGCGCGACGAGCACTCCGCTGATTTGTTGGCCTTCCTCAATTCGGAAAGCGAATTGGTGAAAGGCGCCAGCGCCATCGCCTTGGCCGGAATCGGATTTCGCAGCACCCAGGCCGAATCGACGGAATGGCTGGATTTGCTCGTGCCGCACCTGCTTGTCCGCTGTGTGTCCGGAGCTTCTTTTCATTCCGACCTGAGTTCCCTCCAGGATCACGCTCAGCGCCGTTTGAAACTCATCAGCGGCAAGGCCTTCGGCACGGACGGCCCCGCCTGGCAAGAGTGGTGGTCCGGCCAAGCCAATCAATTTCACGCGCGGCGGGCGAGGCTCCGCATCGAACGCGAGGACTTGCCCAACCTGCGGGTGGAATATCGGTCCCTGCCCGAAGCCCAGCGCATCGTGCTGCGCGGAGCCGCGGTGCCGGTGGGCATGGGCGGCTTGGCTTCAAATGAAACGCTTTTGACACTGGAGGAATGCGCCGATCTTGTGCGCATCATGCGCCAGGAGGGGGCTCTGGGTTCAGAGCGCTTGCCCAGTACGAGCACGACGACCTCAAGTCGCACGCGCTCTCTCGAGATTTCAGTGGGCAAATTCGGCAAGTCTTTCAGTACGGAACTCGTGCGTGCGGAGGCCTGGTTTGAGCGCATCGTGGACGCTCTCGAAAGCATTGAAAAAGCGAACCGTTGGCAATTTTATGTAAGCGCAGAGAACTTCGAAGCCGAGGCCCAGTGGTGGAATCAAAAACAGTCCACCGTCAGCCGCGCCCGGCGCTTGACCGAGTTGGTGCTGAGCGAATTGCGCGTGGCAACGGGGGCCCAACGTTTGCGGCTCTTTCGAATCGGTTTGGAGGACGTTGAACGCTTTTACACGTTGCCGGGCGTACCGAATCTGAGCGACTTCAATGATTTTTGCGATCTGATTCGCGGGGTGGATTACTTCGGTGAGGATGTTCGTCGCTTGGTGGAACTGAGCCTCGCGAGCGGTGGTGCGAACCCGACCAGCGAAGTGTTGGATGACAACTTGAGCCAGGATCTGTTGAGCCTCTTGATTGCCAAGTTCGGCCACGATGCCACGGATTCCATTGCCCGAGTTCTGACGGCCTCCGGTATGCCCGTCGTTGTCGCTCGGGCGCGCGACGAAAGAGCGAACTTGCGGGCGGGTGCGGCCCGAGCGCTCGGACAAGCCCAGGACCCCCGCAGCGAAGCCATCCTGATGGAATTGCTTGCGGACGAGGACTTGTACGTTGAGCGCGCGGCTGTGGAAGCCCTCGGCCTTCGCAGCGCCAAGGACGCCCTGACTCAGTTGCTTGTTCGCGCGCGCTCGGCGCGCACGCCGGTGCGCATCGCCGCGCTGCACGCGGTGGCCGGCCTGGGCGATTCGGCCGTACTCGACACGCTCGTCAGCGCAACTTCCGATTCGGATCCCGAAGTGCGGCGGGCGGCGGCGGAGGGGCTGGCGATTCTGGGCGATCCGAGCACGGTGCCGATCTTGATCTCGCTGCTGGCGCGGGGAGAATCCGCGGCGGTTTATGGACCGGCCCGACGCGGGCTTTTGGCCCTGGGGGATCGCGCGCACGAGGCCTTGCTGCGCTTGATCAACTCCGGCCGGGTGGAGCTGAGTCGCGACGCGGCATTGCTCTTGGCCCTGCAGGGGCACCCGAAAGCTGCTGCGGAGCTGATGGAAATCCTCGGGACCGACCCCGAAGACAGCCGCGTGGCCTGGGAATTGGCTGTGCTCTCGGGGCAGGATTTCCGCCATCGCGCGGACCCTGCAGGCTCCTGGCGCGCCTGGTGGGAAGTTGTGGTCCACGACGATTCGCTGGTTTGGTTCCTGGCCGCCGCCGAGCGTTTGGGCGTGCGCACGCCGGAACGCGCAACATTGCTGGGGGAGGGCAGCCGCGAGGCGGCTGACTTCTTGCTCTCGGTCTTGGAACGGGGGCGACCCCATGAGGTGGAGCGCGCTCGTCGAGAGCTCGGCCGCTTGGTTGGCGAGCCGCTCGAAGAGCTTTCCGCAGCCTCGCTGCGGCGCAGCGAATTGCTGGCCAAATTCACGGCCCGTGTAGAAGAGCGTTGGCCCCAGTAGGATCTGGCCTTGGGAACTTCCCCCAGGGAGCCCAGGCCATTGGACGAACGACTCTTCACCACTGAAATCAAGCCTGAGCGCGGACCGCTGATGCGCGGACCGGCTTGGATTGTCTTGGGCCTCATATGCCTGGCCGTGGCCGTGGGCGTGGCGAAGCGCCACGAAGTCGTGCCCATGGTGCGCGAGCATTTGGCCCGCGGCGGCGTGGAGTCCCATCGCGAGTTGATTCTGGAGGTGGCGCAGGAGTCGGGGCTCGAGCCCGAATTGCTCGCCGGTGTGATGCAAGCCGAAAGCAGCGGGCGCGTGGACGCGCTCTCATCGGCCGGAGCCATGGGCCTTTTTCAGCTCGTGCTACCGACCGCGGTGGAGCGCGCTGAGATACTGGGCCTGCCCGAACCGACGCGCGAGGATCTGCTCACCGATGCGGAGCTGAATGCGCGCCTCGGGGCGCACTACCTCGGCTACTTGATTGAACGCATGGGCAGCGTCGAAGCGGCGTTGGTCGCCTACAACACCGGGCCCACACGTTTGTCGCGCTGGATTCGAGAGTTCGGCAGCTATGCTGCCTGGCGCGCGGAGCGCGAAGCGGCCGGGAACTCGGACTTGCTCGCCTACGCCACAAAGGTCCTGCGCTATGCGGATCGCTATCGCAAGTCGGGCCTGTTTGAAACGCCATTAGGTTCTGCGGCTGCCCCGGGTGGGCGCATCAATCCCGCTGCAGAGAACTCAGCCGTAGACAAACCGGTTCGGGGCTTGGCCACTCCGAAACCCCTTTCGTCCCGCTAGGTCGCGCGCGCTCCAGTGACAGCCCAGTCTTGCATGCAACCGCAGATCAAAATGCCCGCCCAGTCGATCGCAGGTTGCATGCGCCGAACACAGGAGCCACTTCGCATGCTCCTTGAAATGGAAACCGACAGAATCTTCGGTCAGGAGAATTGGACAGCATGAGTGTTCGAGCAAGCGCGACCTTGGGTCATTGGAAACGAGCGGCGTCGCTAATTTTTGTGCTGGGGGGTTGTCTATTGCTTGCAATGCCCGCTGGCGGCATGGCCGTTCAGGAAGCGGCCGAAA
>JAJDES010000390.1 GCA_029259675.1 Planctomycetota bacterium | reverse complement strand
TGCGCACGCAGCCCCTCGGCTTCTCGCTGCAATTGCGTACTTCGCGTTTGCGCCATGGCGGACAAATGGGCTCGTTCCGCTTCCGCATCCTTGATGCGCTTGTCCGCGTAAATTTCCGCCATGGCCCGCAATTCCAATTCGTTGCCAAGGGCGCTGAGTCGCTTCTTGGCCAAGGATCCGCGCATTTTTTGACGCTCGATGCTCATTTCTTTTTCGACGCGCGCCAAGAGTCGCTCTCGATCAAAGCCGAGCTGCCGCATTTCGCCCTTCAAGCGCGCAATCTCCTGCACCGCCACTTTGCGATCTTCAATCACGCTTTCGTATTGACCCTCAAAGCGCGGTTTGGGGGTGGTGATGGCAATCAAATGGATACCGTGCGGCGCCAATAACTTTGTCAATTGAGCTTGGCTCGCTTTCTTGGCCGCCTCGTAAGTTGTTGGATCCGCGATATCCTCCGCCCTGAAGCGGCCGAACTCGTCGCGCAAAATGGAACGCGCCAGAGCTCTCAACCAAATCGCTTTGTAGCCATCGCCACTGCCCGACTCGGACAGCACCAAACCCGCTTGATTGGGAATCAACTCATACTGAATCTCCAACGATTCAAACCAAAAGTTCGATCCGTCCTTGGAGCGCACGAGCAAGAACGGCACTTCGTTGTGACCGCGGCGCATGTCCCCGGCCATTTGGAATTGCACAGGGCTCTTATCCAGCAGAAAGACTTCTTGAAAGTAGGGCAAGAACAACTGATAGCCGGGTGCTTCGACCACCTCCTCGGTACCCGTCAAGTAGTTCACGCGAACGCCCACCTGGGTGGCCTTAATGTCGATCACCCCCCATGTCCCAGCTGCGTAGGCGCAGACTCCATACAGGCCGCTCGCAACCAGAATACTCGTGACCAGCACTCCGACTATCGCGAAGCCACCTCTGGCCGGATTTGACAATACTCGTAGCGTACGACGCTGCATGGGGAACTCCGATTGGGCTGCTCCTTCCCGCTGCACTTGCTGCCGCTCCACAAATGGATTGTCGGCGCATCGCCGGCATTTGGGCCTGCAATGGGCGGCCGGGCCGCAGCTGGGCGGAGCGAAAATGGATCCGTCACGTATGTGAATATGCGGCCTTGGGCCGATGCGACAGATGAACCCCGCCCGCGGATACGGGTTCCGAACCTACGACACTTTTTGGCTAACGAACGCGTCAAACGGCCAAGCTCGATCGCAGTGCGCGCTCGCTCAGGTCAGGCAGCGCGGGATGCGCGGCGGGCAGGCTCTCCCTCAACTGCGCAACAATCCGTCCATGGGCCGGGCGTCCCCAAGTATCGGCGCGGGTTCAACACCAAGCCAATCGCGCAGAACTGTCGCGTAAACCTCACGAAAGTCGCACGAGTGCCGAATGTCCCCCTCCAGCAAATTCGCCAAGTCAGGAGTTCCCCCGGAAATCCCGCCCTTGGCAGCGGGCCCCACCAAAAGCATTGGTGCGGCCGCACCATGGTCTGTACCTCGACTGCCGTTTTCCTTCACGCGGCGGCCAAATTCGCTGAACGTCATCAGCAAGACTTTTTGATCGAGATTGTCGCGCTTCAAATCAGACTGGATGGCGGCCACAGATTCCGAGAGCTCGCGCAACAGCGGTCCATGGGCAAGGGCCTGGCGCGCATGGGTATCAAAGCCGCCCAGGGACGTGTAGTAAATGCGGGGACCAAAATCAGCGGCGATCAAGCTGGCGATTTCCTTTAGCCGCTTGGCCAATCCGAAATTGGGGTATGCGGGTCTGGTTTGACCTTGCTCGACTACATTTGCGATGCGCTGCGCATTGGTGCATGCGGCCAAGGCCGTGCGCTGCACGTACAACAAATCGTCACTGCCTTGCTTCCGCTCCGCAGCAATAATGGAGGCAAGCCTGTCCACATCGCCGTCCAACTGAAAGGACTCCATGCTGGTGATGGAAGGCACCGTTCGCTTGCGCGCATGCAGAGCCAAGGGCAATGGCCCGGAATCGAGGTGCAGAGCCTTGGGCGTAGCCGCGTCGCGACCGTCGGCAGATGCTCTCTGGTCCCAGCCGTCCACTGCACGGCCCAGCCAGCCGCTTTGCGCCAATTCCGGATCCAAACTGGCCGTATGCCAAATATCCATGGAGCGAAAATGGGAACGATCCGGGGTCGGGTAGCCGACATTGCTCACAACCTGCAACTCACCGCGCTCCCAAATATCCTTCATGGCGCGCATATCCGAATGCAGCCCCAACCCGTCCTGAAGTGGGTGCACGGTCGAAGCCTTCTGGCTCAAACTTGGCCTTAGCCTGTGATAGAGATCGTCCTCGTAGGGCACGACCATGTTGAGCCCGTCGTTGCCACCACTCAATTGGACGATGATCAAAATGCGCCCCTCGGAGTCCGGCTGCGCCCCGCGCAGGCTTTCGGATAAGAAACTGGGCAGCAGATAATCCGAGCCGAGAATGGTGGCGGCCCCGGCCGAGCGTTGTAGGAATTGGCGTCTGGAGTGAAGCATAAAATCGCTTTCGTTTTCGATGTCGTCGGCGATGTGCGCAAAACGATGCGCCGCCGGTACGTGCACGGGTTTAGGCCAGCTGGTACTCAGGACTACTCAAGGCGACCGCCAGGGCTTCCCGCAACATGTCGCGCTTGGATCCCTTCAAATCCTCAAATGCCGTCCGCAACGACTGGGGCTCATTTCCGTCAAAACACAGATCGCAGGCAAAGCGCACGATTTCCTTCTTGCCCGCCAATGGATGGTGATCGAGCAAAGTATCCAAATGGGCTCCGCTATGATTGCCCTGAAGCGCACGCTTCGCATAGTTCAAGCGCACCAGCATGGTCGCTGAATCCAACCATCCGCGATGGGTTTCCCAACCGTCAACGGAAGGCGGCTCCAATAACCTTTGCCCCATGTCACTGGTGGCGCGGGCCAGTGCTGGGCCGGCAACTTTCAAATCCAAACTGCGGGCAATGCCGAGCACATACTCCACCGGAGATTTGATACGCGTGCGGAAGTGGGCCGGATCAAAAAAGGCCTCGCTGGCCAAGAGGCGATGCATCGAAGCCATCATGTCGTAGCCCGTGCTTTGCATGTATTTAGCAAAGGCGGCAATCCATTCCGGGTCTGGGTCGGGCGTTGCGAACGCCCGCAACAATTTGCCTGCTAGGAATCGGGAGCACGCTGGGTTGCCAATAATGGCCTCGATCACATCATCGCCATCGAGCTGCCCGCAAACACCGAGCACCTGCTTCTCGCCGTCATCGTGCAACCGAGCTTGAAATGCAAATTGGCCCCGACGCTCGTGCCAACCGGTAAAAGCGCGCGCGGCCTCCTGGATGTCCCGTTCCGTGTAATTCCCAAGTCCCAACGTGAAGAGTTCCAATATCTCGCGCGCAAAGTTTTCATTCGGGCGCCCCTTCACGTTCTGGTTACCGTCCAGCCAGCGCACCATGGCCGGGTCCCGTGCGATGCCTTTTAGGAAAGCGTCAAAGGACCCAAGTGCGTGGCTTTCCAAAAGGCGCAATTGCCGGTACATCAAGCCGACGTCCTGAACCTTGACTTGACTGGTGGCAAAGTGATCGTGCCAGAACAAGGCCATCCGCGCGAGCAAGGGACGCCTGGTGTGCTTCAGGCGCAGACACCACCACTGCCGCAGCAACTCGATCTCCTCCCCGTTGGCGATGCTTGGGGCAATATCATCTAACTCGAGTACTCTTTCGGATTCGTGTTCGTCCTGCACGAGCCGTTGCACACAAGCCTGGGGGCCCTCATCCAGGGCGCGAGCCAATTCCTGCGGAGAGGGAGAGAAGCCCGTTCGGCGCAGCAAATGCCCCGCTCGCTCACGGTTCCAAGGCGCCGTTGCGCTGGGTGTATAGGTCGCAAGCCAATCGCGCTTCATAGCCTATTCCCCTGTTGTCAGTCCAAGGCGAGCTTTCCATTCAAACCCAAGCGCTGTGGGTCGCGAGGCGAACTCCAAATTGCCGCCCAGACGCAGCAGTCCCAACAGACCGTTGACCCAGGCCCCTGCTTGCGCGCGACTCTCATCCTCGTCCAACATTCGACTGACGCGCAAGGATTCAAAATTGTCTTCCAGCACCGCTGCCAAGCGCGGCAGCTGCAGGCTCAGCGTGTCCGCTGCGAAAGAATCTTCAGCGATTGATTGGGCATCTTCAATTTGGTCAATGATTTGCTTCAGGAAATCGATTGTGGAAGCCACGATCAACTCGCCCTCCACAAGGGCGATGGCAGGCGAGAAGTTGTATCGAATACCCGTTTTCGGACCGGAGACATCCCTTGGATAAGCACCATAAACCAGCCGGTGACCTCGATACCTGTCGATATCCATCAGAATCGCATCGCGACCCTGTTGCGCATCTTCGAGCCCGATAATGGAGAGGGCCGATGTGGCGCCGGCGCGGATGCGTTGCTCAAGTCCTGCCGGTAGATCCAGTCCCAGCGGCGCGATTAAGGCCATGGCCGGCAACAGCGGCGACGGTGGATCCGCGACGTCCAATCTGCGCGCCGCCAAAAAGCGAATGGGACCATCAATGCGCGCCAAGAAATCCTCAATGAAGTCAACCGCTCCCATGAGTGCTGACATGGTGCCCGAGAAATTGACCAACTCACCCGCCTGGGCCAGGGGCATGATCGCTTCCCGCTCCGCGAAGACATCGGCCCAATTGCGCCGCACCGCAATGGTTCCCAAATAGCCTTCCAGCTTTTCCGCTTGCCAAGCGCTCTCGCGACCTTCCACCGGAAGCAGTGCCTGCAGCTCGGAGGGTAGACCTTGCTTGCCGGCAATATCCATGCTGGCCTGCAAAGAGTCACCTTTTACATCGATGCGCAAAGAAATGTGTTCGGCTCCCCGCAGGGCCGACAATTCGGATCCGAATAGAATACTTGCCAGGGAATTATCCAGGGCTTGCGGCAGACCCGAGGCCAACAGACTCTTATAGCTACCGAGCTTGGCCCCAAAAACGATGTCTCCAGCGGCAATTTCGGAGAAACACGCATAGGACTCCAAACTTTGACTGAAATCGGCATGGATTTGCAGCGATTTTTTTAGGAGCGACTCGTCATTGGTTAAGAACAAAGCGTTCCCTGTGCGACATGCGAGCAATTCTTCACTGAGCACCACGACCTGCTGTTCATCTATCGCGCGCAGGTGGTCCGCGGCAATCTGCCCTCGCTGCAGCAGTCCCATGCTCCGATAGACTTGGCGAAGCATCCGGTCCAAGGCCTCCGAGTCAGAAGGAGCGAGGGCCAGCATGAATCGGGCGGCACCCGCGTCCGTCTCGGGCTCGAACGTAAGCGCCAATTCATTCCCCACCAAGGTGGCAAGGGCCTCCTCCAAGGACAATCCGGAAGCAGCAGCAATCCCCAACAGCCCGATGCGCGCTTGGTTCAAGCCCGCATGTTGATCCATGGCCTGAGCGATAGGATTGTTCGGGTCCAAGCCTTGCAGCCATTCGCCAACCTGTTGAACCAGTTTCTCCCCGTCGCGAACGGCGATGAAAAATGGAAGTTCGGCAGGAAGTTTGTTGGTGGCCCTCTGAATCTCGGATTGGGTTGTCCCAGCCGCTTCCGCTTGCCCGGCGCCCCCATCCCTGGCCTGGGGAGCCGAATACGCCCCAAGCTCGCCCCCCGTCGCAGCGGCAATCCCGGGCTTCGCCAAAACCAAGATTGTCAGGGCTCCAAGGCCCACAGTCCCAAGCCACTCAACGCTTCGCATGTTCCGCTCCATCCACGGCCCAGAAGTGGAGTTCCCAACCCAACGAGGCCCGGCCGATGAGGCCCGCCGAGTTGTCACCTACTTGGGATTGCTCTCCACGACATTTCAGGTCTATTGCAATTCCGTGAAGTGATTCGTTCCGGTTCAGCATCATGAAGATGAGCGCCCCAGAGCAGACTTGCAACTGCTTTCCCCCCGCGAGCAAACGGCCCTCGCTCCGACACCCGGGAAGGCGTTTCAAAGTCTCATTCGCGCAGATTGAACACCGCGCCAGAAAATCACGCGACCGTTGAGCAAAAGCGTTCGTCCCGCGTGAGCAATCCGATCCGGGACTACGCGTCAGCTATCAGCAAGGTTTCATCATGCTGGGCAACACATCCGGAGCGTTTCACTGCGAACAGAAGTATCGACAGCGAATGAGCAAAGGGTGCTCTCCGCAATTTGCCCTCGAGGGCACTCGTTGCTTCATTCAGGCGGTGAGCTATTCCCAAAGACTCCTATGACTACGGACCCAGTCAATCTCTCAACGGGCCTTTGCCCGCTTTGCCGTCAACCGCGGCTCCGGTCCACGAAATCAACGCAAACCTAATGTCAAGTTGTGGCGCCCAATCCGCGCTTGAGCATGCACCGTTAGGGATCACGATTGTAAAGGCAATCCTTTACACAAATATGTGAGACGTAGCGGGTGCAGGGGACATAAGCATAGGAGTCGTTCTCACTCAAAGACCCAAGGCCTAATTCACCATGCTCGCGTCCATCCTACTGATTGCTGCCACCCTCACGCCCTTTTCGGTAAGCATCACCCCGTCTCCAACTTGGAAGTCCCAAGTGGTGTTCCCCAAGGATGTATTTGAAGGGCCCAGCCTGTCGCCCGGATTGCCGCGCTGGATCAAGTTCACCGTCTTCGTTGAAGACATCGGCCCGGTTTATTTCCAGGACGGTCAGACCTACGCTTTTCACTACGATTTTGCCACCAACTCACTGGACCCGTTCCTAGGGTTTTCCCACTCGGAGTTGGATGCCGTCACACTTCAAAACGACGGGAGAGTTGCGTTGCTCGGCGCGGTGCTGCTTCCACCCAACAAGGACGCCGACGGCTTTCCCATTCCAACGCAGGCTGAATTCGGCATTCAGCTGGTTTCCCTTGACCCCCTGGATACGCAGTTGGTTGTGGACGTTTTCAATTCCGTGAAGGACGTCGTCGTGCCAAATTTCGGTTCCGCTCAGCCGTTTTACTTCCCCACCTTTGAGCAGTCTTCGACTGCCATTGCGGATGCTGCCGTTTTGGGCGCAGCGGGGATCGAAGTATCGAGCACGGAGCGCTGGCAAACTGGCGACGCCATTTATTCGCGCGGCTGGGCTGTGGGCCGAGTCAACAATGTGCCCAGCGATCAAATCGACGCTGCCTTTGAAATCGGCCAGTTGCTGCCAACCGACATTCTACTGACGGACGGCATTCCAGCCGAGCTGCCCCCTCTTGCGGGAATCC
>JAJDES010000389.1 GCA_029259675.1 Planctomycetota bacterium | reverse complement strand
GGAGGCGACGAATCATGAAAGCTCAAACACGATTGCTTGGTTGGCTCGCCGCCGGAACCGCGCTAATCGGCGCCATTGGCTGTTCGTCCATGTCGGACAAGCCCGCCAATGAATTGTTGCAAGACGCCTCCTTTCACATTCTGGTGAGCGAAACGCATTCAGTCCCCGCCAACGCAAGTTTCGAATTCGATACGAAACTCTTCAAGGTATCCGACTCGCTGGACCTCGACCTTGCCGCCATTGACAGGCGCATCACGAATGCACTCCAAACGGAACTCGAAGCCAAGGGTTTTGAGCGCGCGGGCCAAGAGCCGGACTTATGGGTCAGTTACGCAGTCGCTGCCGACGCAAGAATCTCGGCAACGGACTTGAACGAAGCCTACGCCAAAGATTTCCCAATCGACTTCCCTGTATCCGAAACCAATCACGACCTGCATTACCACCAGGGAACCGTGATCGTGGACGTCGTCGATCGCCGCCATCAAACCCTGCTTTGGCGCGGAGCCATCATGGCCGGATTCCGCTTGGACATCAGCGACAGCGAAAAACAACGCCGCGCGAACTACGGCGCCCAAGCCCTACTGACCCACTTCCCCCAACCGCTCCTAAATCAAAACTAGCGGGTGGAAGCGCACTTTGCGGGCTAGGCGCTAACCTGAAGCCATGCTGCTGAAGCGCGCAACCCTGGACGGCATCGTCGCCGGCAAGATCACACTCGCTTTCCGCCGCTGGAAACGCCCGACCGTTCGCGCCGGAGGCCGATTGCGCACCGCGGCCGGCGAGTTGGCTATAGAGTCCGTGGACATCATTGCAACTTCAGACCTCACGGAGCGCGACGCGAAACGCGCCGGTCATGCTTCTTTGCAAGAACTGCGGGAAGCGCTGCGAGGGAGAGAAGGAAAGCTCTACCGCATCCGCTTGCGGCTCGCCGGACCCGATCAACGCATCGCCCTGCGAAGTAAAGCGAGGCTTTCCAAATCAGAGTTGGAACAAGTTGTCCTGAAACTTGAACGCATGGACAAGCGCTCAAAGACTGGTGCCTGGACGCTGGTCATTCTCGAAGCAATCGATAGCTCCCCCGCTGTTCGCGCCGGTGATTTGGCTACTGAGCTTGGGCAAGAGCGCTTGCCATTCAAACAGCGAGTGCGGCGATTAAAAGAACTCGGCCTAACCGAAAGCCTCGACATTGGCTACCGCCTCTCCCCCAGAGGCCGATCCGTCCTCCGCCACTTGCGCAACTGAGCTAGATCAAGAGTGAAGCGCCATACAATATCGCCGCACAACTGAGAATCCGGTTGCGGCGCGCCCCATGCAGATTTAGCACGCGCGTTCCAGTTACAAACTTTAGTCACTCTGGGACTTCATCATCTAGGTCCGATCAGCCGCATTGATGCCGACAACTTGCATTACTCCAATCTACATGCTCCCGTATTCAATGCCCCAAATGGCAGGGCCCAGTCTGCGAAAGTGTCGCTCAAACTCTGCAGCTTCCTAGAATTGTAAACCGACTAGCTTCCGTGAGCTTACTTGGGCGGAATCAGCCTCAAGCGGGGCGCAATGTAGAGCAGAGCAACATGATTAATGGTTTGCTGGGCGCATGAGCGCACGGGGCTGTTTTGAAGAGCCTGCTCCACCACCACAATGCAGCATGTTGATTGCATGGAAGCGATTGCGAGCCTTTCAGGCTTGATGAGGGCCACGCAAGAAAGCCCGCCCGCACTTATTACAAGTCGATGCGAACCCGATCCTGAGTGATTGCTGCAAATCAGTAGTGCATCCCGATTCTCGTGATAGGGAAAAGGAGCGTCCAAAGCACCAATTAGAGCACCTATCCGCGTCTTGGTCCGTCCGCCACAAATCCCGCATTCTCTCGAGCGGAAATCAGAATCTACTTCGCCGTATCTCCACTCAGCATAGGTAAACTTGGGTGTGTCCTTCGATCGCAATCAACAAGAGGCGCTTAATCGCATTCGGCTACTCGCCGCCGTCATGCGTAGGGCTCAACTGGCCAAGCCTCCGTTTGAGGAACCCTCATGACGGATCGGGAGAGAGAACCAGAACATCCGGCTGACCCGAGAGCAATTCAATTTCATGGTCGACTGCCCATGGAAATTGCGGGAATGCTGCTGGGGGGAATCGATCCATTTGAAGTCCGCACTTTAGTTTCTGCATTCCTTAGTGAGCACTCATTCCTTGTTGAGCCCACGCGGCTCGCAAGAAAGGCGGCAGTTCTGATCGCTTTGCGCCTGAACTTTAGGGAGAACGGCGCCGACTTGGATGGCTGGCTCCGTCAACAGATTCAATCCGCATGGCATCACGTCTTCTCCGAGGACGATGAAAACCATCAAGAGTTCAGTCGCGACGAGTTTGGACACTTAGACCCAGTAGAGTGCTGGGGGTTCGCTGCTGACATTTTCGAAGTCCCCCCGGTGGTCGCCTGCAGACTGTGTGTCAGCTTTAACCATCTCCCAGCGGCAAGCAGACGCGCCTTCTTTGCTCACTTAATCGAGCAAAAAGATTTAGCTCAAATAGCGGCATCGGAAGGATTGGAAGTCGAACAAGTTGAAGCCAACTTCAAAGCGGCCCTCACCACAATTCAACGCTCAATCAACGAGGGAATGGCGCAGGAGGGATTGCAGTAATGAATGACTCAAACAACTTGGGCAAACAGCAAGTCCTCTTAGAAATGCAAACTGCGGGACTTCCCGCTGATTTGACAGAGCAGATCTACAAATTCTCCCAACAACTTCGCCGCGGCGAGACTCGCGCAGCAAAGCACGTCCAGGATCTAACCCAAGACATCCTCGCCACCTACCGCGAAGAAATGGCCGACTTCCTGCGCCAATACCTTTATGCGCGCTGGAAAACGCAAGCCCCCCAATGGCTTCAAACCGATCCGATTCTTAGAGAAGCTCGCCAACCAAATCTAAACGAACTTTCGTCCATTAGAGGCGCTTCCAGCATCGATAAAAATGCCTTGTCCCTAATCAAGAAGATTCTGGGGTCAGACAAAACAACTCCAAGTCTCACCGATGTTGCGACGCTGGCCAGGCAACTCTCCCCAACTGAATGGTCGAGAATGGCATTGGGCTATCAATATCTGTTTGAGAGGCACGATTCCAATTCGCTTGCTTGCCTCTCAAGCGACCCGAATACGCAGAATGGCGAATTACGCATTTCAATTCTCCATGCCAGAGCAATCGCAAACGACGGTGTAGGAAGAGTTGAAGAGGCCGTGCGCGATTACGGAAAAGCTTCTGAAGAAGGCCTTGAGTTCATTGAGGGAAGGCACGCATCCCAACTTCGCTACCTCAGCTACTCCGCGTCAAGAGGTTCCCAAGCGAACATAGAGGAAGCTTTTGAACACTCTTCGATCAGCAAAGCGCTTCCGGTTGATGTTGATGAAATCGAACGCATTGCAATCAGCTTGCCAAGAGGGGCCTGTGAAAGTCTGATCCGGAAACTCTTGAAGCGAGCGAATCCCGATCAGGGCCGCATCCTGCTTGCAATCTTGAAGGAAAACCAATGAAGCAATTACTTCGCAATGCCTCCATTGTGATTGCACTTGCGTTAACAGCGGCAATTTCGATGAGTTCCATTTCTCCACTTGGAACTAAATTTTCAGGTGGAGGCGGGGCTGGCGGTGGAACAGCTCCCCCACCGCGTCACGCGCCCGAACTTCAACGAGTAGGCGGCATCAACCTCATGCCGATGGTCAACATGCACGTCCCAATGATTGGTCGTGGAGCCTCGCCATACTACAAAGTGCCTTAGCCCGAACTTGCGGCTATCGACTTGCAATCAGGACCATGACCGGCATTTTTCAACCATGACACGACAAGCGAAGATTCACCGCAATGAACTAGTGCAAAGCACTCTTGCGAGTGTCGTGATCGCACTTATTGCGACATTGACAACCACAGTGGCTCAGGGGCTCGATTCACCGCAAACAGCGGATATCGCCGGTGGAAGTGGAGCAGGCGGTGGAACGCTCCCTCCTCCACGCCAGAGACCTGAGCTTCAGAGACTAGATGGTTGCAATCTCATGCCGATGGTCAACATGCACCATCCAATGATCGGTCTTGGAGCTTTGCCCTACTACAAGCTGCTTTGATCCGAGATAACGCTCATCAGTTTGCAAGCGAATTCATGACATGCAGCACGTAACCATGACAAGACGATCCACCACTTTTGGTCACAAGCAAGCGCGGAGCACCCTTTCGATTGCCACTTTCGCGCTTGTTGCATCATTTTCGACTACAACGGCACAAGGCTTAAGTGCAGTGCAAGCAGGCACTAGTTCCGTAGGTGGTGGAGCCGGCGGGGGCGTTGCCCCCCCACCTCGTAACTTTCCCGATTTTCAACGAGTGGCCGGTGTCAATCTCATGCCGATGGTCAACATGCACCACCCAATGATTGGTCGCGGCATCTCGCCCTATTGCAAAGCGCCATAGATCAGGCACACCCATTCGACACAAGGTCCGAGCCTTCAGATTTCTGAATGCTCGGATCTTCGCGTTTCAAGGAAAACGTATCCCCCTGCTCTTGTCTCAAGCGGAGTCGATAGAATCCATGGCTGGCCCTGGCTTGCGTTGGTGATTACCAATGCAGCTCCCAGGCCAAATTGACTTTTAGGGCGAGTGAACATCGGTACTCGATCAAGCTTGCAAGCAAAGTTCATTCGAAGTCCGTTGCCGAGACTGCGCGGATACCAAGAATGGTATCTAGCTCGCTCAGGCAACCTACGAGTCCATGCTGAGAATTCAGTGCAGTCAATCGAGACCGCCGCCGAGAGCAAAATTATGAGGAGCTGAACTCCACCGCTCCGAATCCGCGTGCATTAGCCGCGATCTCTAGAGGTCCGACGAGCTTCCGAGTAATTGGAGGTGCCCCCAAAATCCCGGCTCTCGGCGTCTTAACAATTCAGCGTCGCACCGGTCGTAATCCAGCGCCTGGACCCTTTATAAAGATCGAAAGGACGAGATCGAAACCGCCCTCCCGCCTTATGAATCGCAGCTAAAGCCGCAGCAACGTACATTCGATTAATACCTGAGCCATTTCGAGCAACCGTTCTATCGACTCAGAATTCTCGCATGCATCCCTTCAATCAAGTAGGTCGCAAGCCTTTCCTGCCCATCCTCGTATGCGCCCTGTTCGCAAGCTGCAAAGCCAACTCAGTTGACCCCGCAAATTCTCTCGGCCATGAGAGGCACATGGTCACCGTTGAAGCTCTACCTCCCTGGAGAGGCGCCAACCTGGAACTCAAGCCTGAATGGGATCACATTAGGGTCTGGCTAACCCCGATCAGCGACTCACTTCTGCCCACTGAAGGCCGCTACGAGTTTGTTGACACGAACTGCAAAGGGTCCGCCGATATCCAGCAAGTCGATGGTAGGTATTTAATGAAACTCAATCCCTTTGATGTCGGTCGATCCGAACTGATCAACGGGCGAGGCCAAGCAAATTTAAAACTAACTGGCGCGACGGGCTCCGCGCCCAATTGGGATCTGTCCCTGACTCTCAATACGGATCACCTGTTCTTCATGGCCAAAATGGCCATCCTGAAGGAGGCGGACAATCACCCGGTCGTTAAGGACATTGAGAACAGCCGCCGCTCGGTTGGAAAAGTGACGGCGAATGAGGACCTGGAGGACATTCGCTTGCACCTCATGTATCAGGGCTTCAGCTCACTACTCGAGTCTATGCCGAAAAATCTTCGAGAGCAGCGCAAAGAGATAGAAGCCTTTCTAAGCCAAATCAAATTGGGCGCACTGAACGGCCAATGCGAAATTAATCAGTATCGCCACTGGCGAACTAGCATCGATTCTTAGCTTCCAACGTGATACGCCCGCCGTACGCGACCCGAATTCGTCACCACGGATTCCCTGCGTATCCGTGAGATAATCCCGTGGTTCCGCTTGCGCAGATCACGCATCGTTTACCAAGCAACCTCACACTTGCGACAAAGATTTCTTCCCTGATCCGCACCCATCAGGCCATGGTTATGTCCTCGGTGGCACACTATTTTGCGAGGATGACTCGCATCGATTGCGATCAGCCCCAAGTTACGTTGGAGCGGGCGAAGGGGCTCGAACCCTCGACATTCAGCTTGGGAAGCTGACACTCTACCAACTGAGTTACGCCCGCTCGGTGGAAGGACAAGGTTAGCTGGCTTGTTGAATACTTGCCATGGGCAAGGGTGCGTCAGAGCCGCATGAACAGTAAGAATCGTGCGGAGTTTCTCACTCCTGTGGGAAGGCACGAAAAAAGCGCGCAGGTGGAAGCCTGCGCGCCTTTGAAGTTCTACTTGCGAGCTAGGGCCTGATGCCCGGTCGCTTGATTTCTCTTGCGAGGTACTCTTTCGGCTACCAACGGCCTCCGCCGCCGCCGCCACGACCACCGCCGCCACCGCGAGGTTGGCGAGGTTGAGCTTCGTTCACTTTGAGAGCGCGTCCATCAAGAGTCATCCCATCCATTTGTTCAATGGCTGACTGTGCTTCGGCATCCGAGGAGAGCTCGGCGAAAGCAAAGCCACGCGGCCGACCGGTTTCGCGGTCAGTCACCATGTGGAGATCTTTGACGGTACGGCCACCCTCTGAGAGAACAGCGTGAAGTGAGTCCTGGGTCGTGTCCCAGCTGAGGTTGCCGATATAGAGTCGGGCACCCATGTCTTGCATTCCTTTCCGTTGTCTGCGCTCATCCACCAGTCCTAACAATCGGATTGGCTCGGAAGCGCTGCGCGTAGTCTATCCAAATCGAGCAAGATCTGCGGACCCCCATAGAAGCTGTTCGACACCTTCTTATCGGAGCCGATTCGGCGCGCTTCGATGAACTTGCTCCAATGACCGCGGGGACAGCGCTGCTGCAACGTTGCAGGACTGTGCAAGGCCTCTGCATCGGCCGGGTGTGGCAAACGCAACTAACGGTTCTGCAAAGATTTAGGAGCGCGCGTTGCCATGGGCCCGGAGCTCCGTTCGCAGTCGAAATTGCGTCATGCGCCGGGATCGATCACAAGGCCGCTGTGCTCGATACCCCCCTGCAAGCCTCCCGCGGGGCTTCAAATGAGCAATTGGAGTTGCGGGACCCGGAGCTATTTCGGCGCGCTGGAGCTTCCCTGCGGGCTCAGGTGTGTTTGCCGGAGCACTGGGCGCGCCCGGCCAAAAGCGCTTCCGATGCCCTTCAATTGCGGATTCCAAGCCCGGTGAACGGGCCCATTTACCGCTGACCCGCTGCTCAGTCCTGGCCCTTCCAAGCAGCTGGGCGCTAGCTTGACTGCCATGGCGACCCTCTTGAGCTACGTCGAGCATGCGCTGCCGGGAGCGACCCTCGCCGAGCGCCTGGACTTTGCGCGCGAGCAACACCTCGCGCTTGAAGTTGCGCATCGGTCCGAAACCGATTGGGACGCCATCGCTGACTCCTCCCTCGAAGTTGCCACCGTGCAAGCTTGGGAGATGCACGATCATCACCCGTTGCACTCCGATCCCGATCGCGTGCGCCGCGGTCGGCGGCATGTGTTCGCGTCCATGGAAACAGCCGCGCGCCTCGGAACTCGACGGGTGTTGACGGTTTGCGGTTTCGGCACTTTTGCGCCAGACGAACCGCTTGAACGCTGCGTCGAGTTCTTCGCGCCCCTGGGCCACCGCGCACGGGAATTGGGATTGAAGCTGTTGATTGAACCATTGAGTTCGCACCGCGCAGCGGCCATGTCCAGTCCGGAATTGGTTGCTGAACTGTTGCTGGCTTTGGACGACAGTGAAGTGTTTGCCGCGGCGCTGGATACGGGTCATCTTCTGGACGACGGTCGCGATCCGGTGCAAGTGCTCAATGCGTGGAGCCATCCATTGGACGAAGTGCAAATCCGAGCTTTGGGCGGAGTTGCGCCCCGCCCCGATGCGGCGGTCGAAGCTTGGGTGTCGGCCGCGGTACCTCGCACGGATGTCATCTGCATCGAGCATTACGGGAATCTTGCGCGAATCGATGCTGTGGCACTGATTGAGCGGGTGCGATCGGCGCTTTCCTAGGCGCCGTCACACGGGAAGCGCACTCCCCGCTAAACTGCTCGCGGGTTTTGATACCCCGCACAACCTTGTGCCCACGCCAGACAACCACGACGACTCCGGAGATCGGACATGCTCTTTGCCGCCGCTTTAGCCCTCAGCTTTCACGCAACCATTGCGACGAAGCCCGCTGCCGCACTTGCCGCCCCCCATTCCCGCTTGCCGCTTGCCGCGGAGACGCAGGACTTTGATGAGCATTTCACAGGTCGCAGCCTGCGCTTTGACTATGTGCACGCCGGCAATGCGACGGAGGAACACATTTGTTACGACAAGCTGCGCCTTGAGGGAGAGTGGCCCGGCAGCAGGACTCAACTGACTGATCACAGCAACCTCGGCAAATTCCTATTTTGCGTAATCGACCCCGCTACCAACCGCATGTTGTATTCGCGCGGCTTTGCGAGCATTTACGGCGAGTGGGAGACTACGGGCGAAGCCAAGCGCATGTGGCGTAGCTTTGAAGAATCGCAGCGCTTCCCGGAACCGCGCATGCCGGTGCAATTGGTGCTGAAGAAACGCTCCAGCAACGGAACCTTTGAGTCTGTCTATTCAACCTTGATCGATCCCACCGATCGCTTTGTTGATCGCTCGCCCGTTGCACCGGTGGGTAGCATGCACGTCGTGCAGGAAACCGGAGTTCCAGCGCTGCGAGTCGATTTGCTCATCATGGGTGAGGGCTACACGGCGGAGCAGGGCGACAAGTTTCGCGCCGATGTGGATCGTCTGACCAAAGTCTTCTTCGAAACAGAGCCCTTCAAGTCTCGGCGCAACGATTTCAATGTGCGCGGCATTCACGTGCCCTCGGCCGAAGCCGGGATCTCCAATCCGCGCGCCGGCGTTTGGCACGATTCGCCCCTGGGGCTTTCTTTCAATGCATTCGACAGCGATCGCTATGTGTTGACTTCCGAGAACACGGCTCTGCGCGAAGCTGCGGCCCAGGCTCCCTACGACGCATTAATTCTGCTCTTCAACGATCGCAAGTACGGCGGCGGCGGCATTTACAATCTT
>JAJDES010000388.1 GCA_029259675.1 Planctomycetota bacterium | reverse complement strand
CCCTTTCAGCACATACCAATCGAGAATCGCCCCAACGCTCTCGAATAGTTCCAAGTACTTGCGCAGATGCTTAATCGGAACCTTGATATCCCTCTCGCCAAATCCGAGATGGAAGCGCTGCCGCGTCAAGTTGTCGATGTGCATCTGACCGTCGGGCTCAAAATCCGCACGCACCAAACGGTCCGGAGGCGCGACGTATCCGGCATAACCGGCAAAGCGGTTGGGCATGCGCATGGCAAGAAAGAAGAGCGCTGCACCGCCGTCAGAATTGCCGACCGCAACGATGCGATCTTCATCCACGTTCCAGTTGGCGCTCACATCGCGCAAGATTGCTTCGATGTTTTCCGCCTGGGAAGCATGCCACCACATGGAATCGCGCCAGCCCGCGGGCAAGACGACCAATCCTCCACCTGTCTTGTTCCAGCCGCCGGCCCACTCCGCCTCGTCCGGATCCCACTCCTCCGCGCCCATGCCTCCGTGCAACTCCAAGCGCATGGGCCACTTGTGTTCAGGTGTGTAGTTTTCGGGGATGAGAATTAGATAGGGATGAACCAAGCCACCGGAGCCTGTGCGCTTGCGCAGAATGTAGCCACTGGGTGAGTCCTTCGGGTAAATGCGCCCCAGCTTTAATGCGTCGAATGCCGATTGAAAATCCGGCTCCGTTCGCAGCCACTCTTCGGCAATGCGATCTCGGCCCTGTATCGAAGCCTCCGCCCAAAATCTGCCGGCCCACTCCAAATCAGTTGGAGTCTCAAAGCGCAAAGGAAGCAGCAGTGGAGCCAGGAGCAAGAATGTTTGCATTAGAGCGAGTGGTTAGGGGCCGCTGATGAATACTCCCGTTGGAGTCGCTGCCGATAGCGCAGCGAACTCGGTCAGTTACGCAATCCGGCCCACTTCGAGCGGCCCCGATCAGCACGGCAACAGCATTTCCCGTCCCTGGTGCGATTTCTTGGACAGAAGTCCAAGGGAGCCATGCGCACGCTCATTCAAGCGAAAAGAACCGCTCCGCAAGTGCAAGCTGTTCAGTGTTTATTGAAGACTGATAATCAACATGGTTGCAGCTAAAAATGACGCCGCCGTGCGCACGTGATTCATTCTTACCCACTCCTTCAAGTAAATCGCCCAATACGCTTGCCCCTGATGGCTGCCGGCATCGAGCGCCGCCAATGCATTGTTGCGCGGTACGTGGTAGGTGCCGGTAAGCATGATCACACCCGCGACGTAAGCAAAGGCAGCCACAATGCGCAAAGTGGATCCGGTCTCATCCAAGTTCAGCAACGCGTTGATGGCCAACAAGATGCATGCAAGTCCAGTACCGAACATCAACAACATGAACGCAGGCCTTGTTGCCTGCCTGTTAATCGATTGCATCGCCGACGCGCCCTGTGATGGCCCGAGACCCTTAAGTCCCGCCATGGTGAAAGTAGAGAATGTAAACAGTACCCCACCCACCGCACTCGTACCGACAGCGGCAAAAATCGTCAGTGATTGCATCAGTGAATTCATAGCGCTCTGGCCACCCTTCTTAGCGTCGCGGAAATTTTTTGATGCGCATGCCTGCACGACAATCTTCCCGCGCTGGCTTGCTCGCACCTGTTGAGTTTTGCTCCCAAAGCCACGAGTGCGCTATTTGATTCCATTTGCATGCACTTCAACAATACTCGCCATTTGTACTTAGTCGCGAATTCGACAGATCGCACATGCTAATGCGTAAGAACCCAAGCGTGTGCCAGGCAGGATCCTGATTCGGCGCAAACACACGGTTCCAAAGGAATGCGGCACATTGGCTGCTGCCCCACGGTGCGCGCAGGCGGGCCGGACGTGGTCTCTGTTCGGCGGTGGGAAGCCCCGAATTCATTGGGCAAGAAACTTTGCCTGATTCGCTTGCTAGGAACCGCAGCGCACAACAATCACATTCCCAACCCCGAGGATTCCGCCCGAGGACGACAATTCTGAGCATTGCGATTGGGCGCTTGACGCGCTCAATCCCAAATCCTGGGCTGCTTTTCCCTGGCCCGTCAATGTTGCCTCAAGCCCAATTCGGCTGACCACCTTTTTGGGCCGGATCCCGTTGTTTTTGTGCCCAATCGAGCCATTATGGATCGCCATGACTAAGCTCGAGGACAAGGCCCGATCAGCGGCTCTACGGAACTTGATGATTCTGGACACGCCACCCGAACCCATGTTCGACATGGCTACCGGAATCCTGGCCAAATTGTTTGGGGTACCGCATGCGTGCATATCCTTAGTGGACGAGGATCGGGTTTGGTTCAAATCCGCCTATGGCATTTCAGCCACCGAAGTTGAAAAGCATCCCGGCTTTTGCGTCACGCTAGTGGCCAATAACCAGGAAGTGCGCTACTTCGAAGACGCAAGCCACGAGCCGTCGACCAAAGATCACCCGCTCGTCACGAATGATCCGCGCATCAGGTTTTATGCCGGCGCACCACTGACTACGACAGAGGGCATTCGCATAGGCACGCTTTGCACATTCGGGCCCCAGCCGCGCGGCATCAGCGAGACGGAGATCGAAGCTTTGCGCGGCATGGCCACCATGGTGATGCGTGAGATAGAATTGCGCCAAGCCCGCAATCAGCTTCACCGTACAGAAGTTGCGTTGCGAGCATCGCAACGCTTGGAGGGAGTTGGACTGGTGGCAAGCGGCGTTGCGCACGACTTCAACAACTTGCTCGCCGGGATCCTCGGCAACGCCGAGCTGCTGGGAATGGAAACCACGCACAGTGCAAGGGCCCGGCGATTGATTGACGAAATCCTCGCCACAGGCCGACGCGCATCCGATCTCGTATCTCAGGTCTTGGCCTACGCAGGCAGCGACGAACAGTTCCCGCCCGCCCCCATTGATTTCAATGAATTGATCCTCGACACCTACCAGATGATCAAGGGCACAGTTGATAAGCGAGCGCGTGTTGACTTCGACTTGTCCGAGGATCTCCCCACCGTCTTCGGCAGATCAACAGCTGTGCGTCAAGTTGTGATGAACTTGCTGACAAATGCATGCGAAGCCTGCGCCGATACAGACGGCATGGTTTTCATCACAACGCATTACGATCACGAGAGCCTGGGCCCGACACTTACAATAAGTGACAATGGATGCGGCCTAAGTGAAGCGGCCTGCGCCCGCATCTTCGATCCCTTCTATACCTCGAAAACGGGCGGTAGCGGCCTTGGTTTGGCCATTTGCGCCCGAATCGTCACCAATCACGGAGGCACGATCTCGGCTTCCTCCAAATTGAATTCGGGCACAACCATGCGAGTTGTGCTGCCGAAGTCCGCCCACGAGGCAGCCGAGTCCATGCCCGACAGCATTGAGACGCAACCCGACTCCCAGCCGGGGATGATCTTGGTCGTCGATGACGAAGATTCAATCCGCAACTTCGCCTACCAATACTTGACGAGCGAAGGTCACGAAGTGCTTGCTGCGAACGGAGGTGAGCAAGCAATCGAGATCCTGTTGCGCAATAGGCAAGACGTCTGCGCGGTCTTGTTGGACTGGAGCATGCCGAATGTCGGCGGCGAGAAGGTCATCGAAGCCATGCAAGACAACAACTTGCAAATTCCAGTAATCCTCTCAAGTGGCCATGTAGAGCAAGAGGCGCGAGCTCAATTGTCTTCCCGTTTCCCCATTGATAGTTTCCTGAAGAAGCCCTATTCGCTCACGGAACTAAAAACCTGCATTGACAAGGCACTCGCGTTGAAAGCTTGAGAGCACGCACACCCCACCGTTTGAGAAACGAAAGCCTGCTTGGGGTCGAGGCTTGGTATTCTGTTCCGCGCAGCTTGGGCCATGACACAGCCGCCCCCCATGGGCAAATGCTTCGCGCAACAAGCTCCGTCTTGGAACACTGACTGCTTAGCACTACCAAGCAATTGAAAGAACCCTACGACCCCACTTTGATTCCAGGCGAGGACTCGCCGACTCAGTCAGCTAGCGCTGAGACAGGCGGCCCGACCGGAGCGCGTGGGGAAGCACCTGGCGACATCATCGATCGGTTTAGGTTGCTTGAGAAACTGGGCGAGGGCGGCATGGGCTCCGTTTGGATGGCGCAGCAAGCGGAACCCGTCAAACGGCGCGTGGCGCTCAAGATCATCAAGCTGGGCATGGACACGCGCGAAGTCGTGGCGCGTTTTGAAGTCGAGCGGCAAGCCTTGGCTTTGATGGATCACCCGCACATTGCCAAGGTGCTGGACGCCGGCTCGACATCCAGCGGCCGCCCTTACTTCGTAATGGAATTGGTTCGCGGTGTCCCCATCACGAATTATTGCGATCAGGCCAAGCTCGGGCTGCGCGAACGATTGGAGCTCTTCCACAAGGTTTGCCATGCCATTCAACACGCCCACCACAAGGGCATCATCCATCGCGATGTCAAACCTTCCAACATCTTGGTTTCCGAGCAGGACAACAGCGCGCTGCCGAAGGTCATCGATTTCGGCATCGCCAAAGCCACGAGCGCCGAACTTACGGATCAAACGCTCTACACCATGTTTTCCCAAGTCATCGGCACGCCCGCCTACATGGCTCCCGAACAGGCTGAAAACAGCGGGCTCGACATCGACACGCGTGCGGATGTTTATTCTTTAGGTGTGCTGCTTTATGAGTTGCTGACCGGCACCAGGCCGCTTGAGTTCAAGCGCCCAGAACTTGCCGGCTACGAGGAAATGTTGCGAATTATCCGCGAGGATGATCCGATTAAGCCCTCCACCCGTATTTCCACGCTCGGCGACAACGCCAACGCGATCGCCGGCAAGCGCAGGGTGAACACGCAGTCCCTGCAAAAGCGCTTGCGAGGCGATCTCGACTGGATCGTGATGAAGGCGTTGGAAAAGGATCGTTCGCGCCGCTACGAAACAGCCAACGGCTTAGCGGAGGATATTGCGCATTTCCTCAATGACGAGCCGGTTGACGCCGCACCTCCCAGCGCGCGCTACAGGCTGAACAAGCTCCTGCAACGCCGCAAAAAGACGGTGGTGTTCGTAGCGACAATTGCCTTGCTCTTGATCGCCGGATCCGTCGGAACGGGCGTCGGCTGGTGGAAGACAACAAAGGCCAATAAGTCTCTTGACCTCGCACTCGCCGAAAAAGAATTCGCACTCAACCAAGAGGAAAAGCAACGTCTGCTGGCCCAACAGAATGAGATCCGGGCCCAGAAAGAAGCTGAGCGTGCGACCCAAGCCGAAGCTGCCACCAAAGCGCGCGCCGAAGAACTCGAGCAAGTAGCGGCCTTTCAAGCGGAGCAACTATCCAAGCTCGATGTGGACCTGATGGGCATCCGCATGCGCGCGGCGCTCTTGGCCGCCGCACCCCAGGCCCAACGCTCAGAGATAGAGCAAAAGCTAGCGAGCGTAAACTTTACGAATCTCGCCCTGGGCACCCTGCGCGACAATTTATTTGAGCGAACGGTCCCCACGATCGACCAGCAATTCGAAGCACAACCTCTCGTTCGCGCGCAACTGCTGCAAACCACAGCGATTACATGGTGTGACCTTGGATTGCTTGAAATCGCTCTGGAACCCCAACAACGTGCGTTGGCACTGCGCCGCGAAGAACTGGGGGATGAGAACCAAGACACCCTCGACTCGCTCACCGCCATGGGCAACCTGTACAAGGATCTCGGCAAATTCAACGAAGCCGAACTTTGCTATCGGGAAGCGCTCGAAACAACTCGCCGCGTTTTCGGTGACGATCATCCGAGCACGTTGGCCTCAATCGGCAACATGGGGCTTCTGCTCAGTGTGCTAGGCGATTTCAAAGGGGCCGTCCCCTACTATCGCGACGCTCTCGAAGGTCTGAGGCGGGTCTTGGGTGACGAGCATCCACAAACTTTACTTTCGATCAACAACATGGGCTTGCTGCTCCAATCCCAAGGCAAGCTGGCCGAAGCCGAGCTCATTTCACGCGAAGCCCTCGAGGGCTTTCGTCGCGTTCATGGTGCGGAACACCCA
>JAJDES010000387.1 GCA_029259675.1 Planctomycetota bacterium | reverse complement strand
ACACCGTCACTAGCGATCAACATGCCCCGCCCACAACGGAACGCCTTGAGCCCTACGAGTGCGGCACCATCACACGCCTACACACATTTGAAGGCCTATTCCTTGCTAGCCAACCTAGTCCTGAGGATTTCGAACAAGCGCAGCAAAGTGGGATCAAGACCGTCGTGAACTACCGCCACGAGTCGGAAATCAAAGACTTCGACGAAGCTGCCGTCGTCAAAGGGATCGGCCTCAATTACGTAAACATTCCTTGGGGCGGACCGGCGGAGTTAACCGACGAGGTCTTCAGCCGCAGCATTGAGATTCTCAATTCGGCAGAGCGGCCGATGTTGGTGCATTGCTCATCCGGCAACCGCGTGGGAGCGATCTGGATTCCTTGGCGCGTGCTCGAAGGCGGCCTCAGTTACGAAGCCGCTCTCGCGGAAGCCCAAATCATCGGATTGAAAATCCCCGTCCTCGCGGAGCAAGCCAAGGCCTTCATCGACAAGAATCGGAATTAGTCGTCCGCATGTCACATCGGTCAAAGGATTGCGGACTCCGCGGGAAGGTGTTTGCGGTTCAGCCTTCATCGACGCAATTGGAGAGCATTCGAAAAAAGACACGAAGATTCTGCGGCCGCGACCTTTGCTTTTAGCTTAGTAACCGCTCGCCCGCAAAAAGCGGCGATCGACCAAGTTTCGACACGAACCGGTAACTGCGCACGGCTGCAAGAATTCGAGGGCGGCTGATGCTGCAATCGCAATGGGCATGGTGGGTCGACCCGCTCACGCCTCAACTGCCGAACAAGGCATTTTCGATCGCCATCGATGCAGCGAAATCAAAAGTCAACGCCACACGCAGTCAAGAGCGCAGCAACACCGGAGACAGAACAA
This sequence comes from Planctomycetota bacterium, assembly GCA_029259675.1. Taxonomy (GTDB): domain Bacteria; phylum Planctomycetota; class UBA1135; order UBA1135; genus JAJDES01. The sequence continues at coordinate 10,144 of JAJDES010000387.1, read as the reverse complement.
GTTGCCTGGCACTCCCTGCCTGCAGAAGCGGCTATTGAGCGTTTGCGATCGAACCCGCAATGCGGCCTCTCCGAGCCGGAAGTGGAACAGCGCAGCGAGCGGTATGGACTAAACCAAATCGAACGGGACAACGGCACGGCCTGGTACACCGTGCTATTGCGCCAATTCAAAGATGTCCTTATCGCCATATTGGCGGTGGCTGCGGTCGTTTCGCTCTCCATTGGCGAAACGCTTGACGCCTGCGCCATCTTTGCGATTTTGCTCTTGAACGGATTGCTGGGTTTTGTCCAGGAATGGCGTGCTGAGCGAGCCCTGATGGCCTTGCAAGCGATGCTCACTTTGCGTTGCCGGGTTTTGCGCGGCGATTCAGTAATCGAAATAGAATCCACTTCGCTGGTTCCTGGCGACGTCGTCCTGATTGCCAGCGGCGATCGCATACCTGCCGACCTGCGCCTCTTCGAAGAGCAAGAGCTCGAAGTTGATGAGTCTGCGCTTACGGGAGAGTCCCTATCCGTTTCGAAGTCAGCGACCGCCGTCGAAACCGATTGTCCGCTCGCCGAGCGCACATCCATGACATGGATGGGAACGGCCGTTACGAATGGGCAGGGTCGCGGTGTGGTTGTTGCGACGGGAGCATCGACCGAATTCGGGCGCATTGCCGAACTGACTCGCTCGGTAGAGCATTCACAAACCCCATTGCAGCGCAGGCTGGCTGTTTTGGGCAAGCAACTCGGCCTTTTGGCTCTGGGCCTTTCTAGCCTTGTTGCAGTCGCAGGCTGGTTACTCGGTAAACCGGCCCTGGAGATGTTCATGACGGGCATTTCGCTTGCTGTGTCCGTGGTTCCCGAAGGCCTACCGGCCGTGGTAACGGTCACACTTGCGCTCGGAGTCAAGCAGATGGTGCGTAGGCGCGCACTTCCCAGGCGCCTGCAAGCAACGGAAACCCTCGGGTCAGCGACAATCATTCTGACGGATAAGACCGGAACGTTGACCGAAAACGAAATGACGGTCAGTCGCATTTGGCTGCCGGCCGGCGATCTCAGCGTTACGGGCACCGGCTACCAGCCCGAGGGCACGATTGAAGCAAGCGGCGTGCCCGTTGCGCCCGATCAACGGCCCGACCTCGCGGCCTTATTGCAAGCGGCGGCAACCTGCAATCACGCCGGAATCCACAACGACAACGGTACTTGGAAACGCACCGGGCAGCCGACGGAAGCGTCCTTGGTCGTTGCTGCGAAGAAAGCAAAGATCGAACGAATAGCGGGGCCGATCCTGCACGAGTTTGCGTTCAACTCCGATCGCAAACGAATGACCGTGGTTACGCAAGACGGTCAACAACGCTCCGCCCTAAGCAAGGGCGCTCCCGAAGTCGTTATCGCTAGCTGCACGCGGGTTCTCGATGCTGACACGGAACGCGCGCTTGGCGAGAATGACCGCTTGCGGGCGAGGCGAGCCTATCAAGAAATCGCCAGAGCGGGCATGCGCACAATCGCGCTCGCCAGCAAAAGCATCGATCTCAGCTTGGCCGCGGACGACCCTGGGATTGAGTCCGAGATGACCTTGCTCGGAATCGTCGGCATCATCGACCCTGCTCGGCCGGAAGTGCGCCAAGCGGTTCAGCGCGCAACCAGTGCCGGAATAAGAGTCATTATGATTACCGGTGATGCGCCCGAAACAGCCTCGGCCGTCGCAGAGAAAATCGACCTGCAAGTTGGGAAGGTGCTAACGGGTCCGGATATGGATCGCCTGAACGATGATGAGTTGCAACAGTATTTGAATCGTCCCGTGATGATCGCGCGCGCAACCCCCGAGCACAAATTGCGAGCCGCCAGATTGCTCAAGGATTCCGGTCATGTGGTCGGCATGACCGGAGATGGGGTCAATGATGCGCCCGCGCTCAAAGAGGCGGACGTTGGCATTGCAATGGGAATCCGGGGAACGGATGTGGCCCGTGAGGCATCCGATCTCGTGCTGATGGACGACAATTTCGCATCCATCATCAATGCCGTCGAAGAAGGCCGGCGAGAGTACGACAACATCCGCAAGTTTGTTCGCTACCTGCTTTCATCAAACATTGGTGAGGCCGTGGCTATCTTCTTGTGCATTCTACTGCAAGCGCCGCTGATATTGCTTCCCGTTCAAGTCCTATGGATCAATGTAGTCACTGATGGATTTACTGCCATCGCCCTTGGCCTCGAACCGGCGGAAAAGGACCTGATGCGGCGGCGACCCAGACCCCAGAACGAGCCCATGCTCGACCGACGGGGCATGACCTCTATCCTTGCCTTGGGTGGCTACATCGGCGTGGCCACGCTGGCCATATTCCTTCTGTATCTTCGCAGTGATCGGCCCAATAGTCCGTTGGTCGCCCAAACCATGGCCTTCACAGCAATGGCCGTGCTCGAGCAAGTAAACCTCTTCAATCACCGCGCCCTGCGCAACCCATTGAAGACTGTTGGATTCTTTTCCAATCCTTGGTTGCTCGTGGCCCTCGCGGGAACGGTATTGCTGCAACTTGCCGCGATCTACAGCCCGTTGCTCCAGGGAGCACTTCACACGACGGCCATCGGTTGGAGCGACTGGGCTCTCTTGTGTGTAGTGGCATTGCCCCTTTTTGCGATCCCCGAAGGTCTCAAACTTCTGAGTGCGCTGCGCGGACAAGCATCCTTGCAGGCACCAAGCTCTTCGCCCGCTTGATAGAGAATCCATCGTGTTTGGAATCGACTTTCTTTCCCTCCCGGTTGCGCTCAATGGCGCGCTATTCATTCTGGGCGGCATCGCCATTTGGATCGCCGGCGCGCGCCTGGCCCTATATGCGGATGCCATTGCGGAGGTCACGGGCATTGGACGAGCGTTCCTTGGAATGGTGTTGCTGGCCGGCATCACCGAATTGCCCGAATGCGTCACATCCATTTCCGCCATTGCCGGGGGCAATGCTCCACTTGCCGTCAACAACCTCTTTGGTGGGATTGTGATGCAAACCGCAATCCTGGCAGTTGCGGACGCCTCCTTCGGAAAGAACCCACTCAGCTTCTTCACACCGAAACCTGAACTCTTGCTCCAAGGCGTACTTCTAATCATTCTGCTCGCCGTAGTCTTGGCCGGCATTGAAGCCGGAGATCACGTCTTGTTTGCGGGCATCGGAATTTGGACCAGCATTGTCTTTGGACTCTACCTCGCGTCTATTTGGATGGTCGCCCACTTTGAAGCCGGGAAGCATTGGCGACCCGTTGACTTCCCGGATGCTCTGAGGGAGTCCGTCAAGACGCAGCCATTGACAAAGAAACCTTCGCTGAGTCTACGCCGTCTGTGGCTTGCAATCGCAACTTCAAGCTTCGTTGTGCTGGTTACGGGTGCCCTGCTGGTATCCACAGCCGAAGCCATCGCTTTGCAAACGAACTTGGGGTCCAGTTTTGTCGGCGCCACACTGTTGGCCGGCACGACTTCCTTACCCGAGTTGAGTACAACGATCGGGGCCGTGAAGCTGCGCGCCTACAGCATGGCCTTTGCCAATATCTTCGGCAGCAACGCCATCATGGTCGTCTTGCTCTTCGCCACCGACGCCTTCCACAGTGAAGGACCGATTCTCAACAGCGTCGATCGATCAGCTGCTTTTGCCGCCACCATGGGCATCGTTGTCACGGGTGTCTACTTGGCGGGCTTGATCATGCGCCGCCACAAAGCCTTCCTGCGTATGGGATTCGATTCCTGGAGCGTGATGGCCATTTATGCGCTCACAATCGCCGGGCTCTACGTACTTCGTTCGGGCTAAGCTGGGTCAGGTTATACGCAGCTAACAGCTGAACAGCGAGCCTCGCGCCTTCCAATCGCCGGCGGCAATCAAAGTAGAGGTTCACCCTAGCTCGACTTACCACGAGCTCAAAATCAATCCCCACTTGCCTACTATTTGATCCAGAGCGATTACACTCCCGTACCGCACCGACTCATTGACGATATTCGAATGAACAAGCACCAAAAACGATCCCAAGCAAGACCAGCGTGAAATTCCAAGACTATTACGAAGTTCTCGGTGTTGCTCGAGAAGCTGACGAGAGCGCTATAAAGAAGGCCTATCGCAAGTTGGCCCTGAAGTGGCATCCCGATCGCCACCAGGGCGATAAGAGCGATGAGGCGGAAGCCAAGTTCAAGCAGATCAGCGAAGCCTATGAAGTGCTGTCCAACGCGGAGTCGCGCAGCAAGTACGATCGATTCGGGGAGAATTGGGAACACGGTCAAGAATTCCGACCCGAGCCCGGCCAAAGCACGATGTCGCGCGAGGAGTTCGAAGCAGCATTCGGCGGCTCCGGCGGGTTTTCGGATTTCTTCCAGCAGATGTTCGGTGGACAATTCCGCCAAGAATTCCGAGGTGGGCCGAAGCCGCACGCGCGCTATCGATATCGAGGCAGTGACGTCCGCGCAGAACTGAATTTGAGGCTCACCGAGGCCATCGCGGGCGGCAAGCGCACGTTCGAGATTCCCGCGCGCACGAGCTGTCCGAGTTGCGGAGGCACTGGAACTCTTTCGACGCATGTCTGCCCCTCCTGCGCAGGAGTTGGGCAAGTGCGCAAGCTCCAAAAAGTTGAGCTAAAAATCCCATCCGACATTCGCGATGGAATGAAGCTGCGTCTGAAAGGCCTGGGCGAACCAGGTGAGGGCGGCGGAGACAATGGAGACTTGCACCTCTTGGTGCGACTTGAGGACGACAACTCTTTTCACATGGTGAATGGTGAGCTCGAAGCACAACTTTCCATAACGCCTTGGGAAGCCCACGCGGGAGCCAAATTGGATGTTCGCACCGCAAGAGGCGTTGTCACCATTTCAATCCCCCCCAACTCGCGCTCCGGCAAACGCCTGCGACTGAAGGGGCAGGGATTTGCAAACAAGAAAGGAGAGCATGGCGACTGCTATGTCCGCTTGGCCATAGACCTGCCGCTGCAGCTCACCAAACGTCAAAACGAATTGCTGAACGAATTGGCGGAAGCGGGCCGTTCGGTTGGCGCCAAATCCGACAAAGGAGGCTCGGCGTGACAGACGACAAACTTTATGTCGCCAATGATCTGTACCTCAGCGTTGAGATTGTGGCCCAGATTTTTGAAGTCGAAAGCCTATGGCTGCTGCAGGTTTGCGAATCCGGATTGCTGGATAACAGCGTGCAGTCCGCTCCCAAACTTCACATCGCAGCCATCCAAATGGATCGCGTAGCCACAATCGTGCGCCTGCACACCGTCCTCGGTCTTGAAATCGAAGCCATAGCCCTGGCGCTTGACGACTGACACCCAACGTTGCAAGCGCCTAAGCTAGCGGGCTTCGCACACTTGACTTTGGGTTGGACACTGCACGCGTTCGACCCAAGCGAGCCATGGCAATCCATGGATGTCGTTGGGGCTAGGTAGCGCGGAATTAAATGCAATGCGGCTAAAGACTCGGATTACGCATTGACTCGGCCCTTGCGCTTATTAACCACTGCCTAAGGACAATTCTGCCCATCGCCAGAGCCCGCGCCGTTCAGCAAAGCCTAGCGCACACAAGCGCGACTCCACAACGCCGAATGGGTGCAACCACCGGGGTGACTTCGACTTCAATCCCCCTTAAGCGGCTCCGCCGATTCGCCCCGCTCCAGACTCGTGTCCAGGCAATGGTCCAGGATGTCGGCCACAGTTAGGATTCCAACTAATTCGGCATCGTGCACAACCGGCAGGGAACTGAACCGGTGCTCAAACATGGCTCGTGCAGCATCCGCAAGTATTGTGTCCGGCGAAACCGCAAACGGCTTCTTGGTCATCGTTTCGTTCATCGGCATATCTTCGTGACGGCCGGCGCCGAGCGCGCGGCGCAAATCACGATCAGAAACCATTCCGACTAGTTGCCCCGCCTCAATCACAGGCAAGTGCCTGATTCCGTTTGAACCGCAAATCGACATGGCCTCGCCCAAGGTCGTGTCCCACTGAATGCTGCGTGGAGATTCGGTCATGTGCTCACCGACAGTGTCATTCAGTGCCGTCTTTGTAATGCCCTTGAGCTGGCCGTCCGCACAGGCACTTACGACATCCATCTCCGTCAACATGCCCACCAGGCGCGCATTTTTGGTGACGGGCAAGCAACCAATGCCGTGATGAATGAACTCCACCGCCGCCGCGGCAATGCTGTCCTCATGCCCGATCCGATGCACAGAATCAGACATTACTTCCCGCACGAGTTTGGGCATCTCTTCCGCTTGCCCGGGTCCCCGGCTCGCATGCGCCCGCGATGGGAGCCAGCCGGTTGCCTCCAGCAAGTCGCGATCCGAAATCAATCCCACTAGCTTGCCGTCATCCAACACGGGCAGGTGCCGAAGATCAAATTCATCCATCGCCAGGAGTGCCTCATCGAGGCTCGTATCCGGAGTCACCGAAACGGGATCCGTCGTCATGATCGTTGTAACTTGCATGCTCGCACTCCTATCTGCTGGTTTGGCCTAATACGCATAACGTCCGCACATCCATAGCCTGCAGCGAATGCGGAGGCCGGACCCTGGGCCATAGGCGGTAGACCAGCTTGAACGAGGGCGTAGAATCCCCTGCAGCACAACGCCACAGTCCGCGTCGCACAAGTGCGGAGCGCAGGCGCTGGGGCCTCACAAAGACTTTGGCAAGTACCGCGTAGCGATCCGCATGAATTCGGTGTGCTCACAAGCCCGAGGGGAAGCCTTGGGCAAGAAATGCCTCCCCCTTGGTAATCTGCTGCAGCGGCACAGGCATGCGGGAATTCGAATGGTACCAAGCTGCGAAGTCGTCGTAGGCGCCCGGAAGGATCCGAGCCGTTTGCAGGCGCGCTTTGCCAATGGCCCGAGCAAATCCCTTACTGGGCGCCTTGCTTGTGAAGCGTTTGAAAACTATTTCGTTCGGCAACTCATGCTCGAACGAGCAGGAAAAGGCGGGTCAGCCGTCCATTTGAAAAGGCAATAGAAACATGTTGCTGGAAGCACTAAGCACGGCCCGCGACCTGGGGCGTCTGCAGGACATCGCTTCAGTACTCATTCGTCACGGCCTAGGCGATGCCGTCCGGCGCCTGGGTTTGGCTCGCATATTCGACCGCGCGGGAAAAGCCATCAATTGGAAAGCGCCGCAGGGGTTGGCCAAGGACCCCCAATTGCGCTTACGCGAGGCCCTCGAAGAGCTTGGGCCCACCTTCGTAAAGGTGGGGCAGATGCTCTCCGCACGCCCGGACCTTCTGCCTCCGACATGGACTGACGAGCTCGCAGGCTTGCAACAACATGCGAATTCGATCCCTTATGAGGACATTCGCGAACAGCTAGTCGAAGACCTCGGCGCGGAACCGGAAGAGGTCTTTTCCTCTTTCGACCAGACCCCACTCGCCGCCGCATCCATCGCGCAGGTGCACCGAGCCACGCTTCTCACCGGCGAAGAAGTCATCCTCAAAATTCGGCGACCGGGCATACGCGAGGTTGTGGAAGCCGATTTGCGCTTGATCACACGCCTGGCCGAGCGCATGGAAGAGCGATTGCCTGAATTGCGCCGATACCGACCTCGAAATTTGATTCGGCAATTCGGTCGCTCGTTGCGCAACGAACTGGACCTTCGCATTGAAGCCAAAAACGCCGAACGCTTGCGCGACAACTTGCCCGAGGACTCCGGCATTGTCGTTCCACGCATCTTTCCGAAGTGGACCCGTGAGCGACTTTGCGTAATGGAATACCTCGAAGGCTCCAGCCTTCATGAATGGCTCCACGACGAAGCTCGTGACGAAGAAACTTCGGCTCATGTCGCTGAGCTGGGCTGCGACACGATTCTGCGCATGGTCTTCGTCGACGGCTGCTTTCATGCCGACCCGCATCCCGGCAACATCTTATTGCTGCGTGACGGACGCCTTGGCCTGGTCGATTTTGGAATGGTCGGTTTTCTGCCGGAGACGCGCCGTAGCGAATTCCTTGAGCTCCTAGTGTCTGTCATCAACCAAGACCTCGTTGAAGTCGTAGACATCCTGACAGAGTGGTCGGACGGCAAGACGGATACCGAATTGTTGAGCCAAGACTGCGCCGCCTTCATCGAGCGCTACAACGGACTGTCCCTCGAACAAATCGACACGACGGAGATGCTCGGTGAGCTCACGACCCTCTTGCGTGAAAACGATTTGTTCCTTCCCGGCGATGTGGCCCTGCTCTTGAAAGTATTCATTACGCTCGACGGCTTGGGACGCACTCTTGCACCCGACTTCGTCATGGCGACCCACGTGGAACCCTTTGCCAAGTTGGCCTGGGAGAAAGAGCACTCCCCGCTAGCCGTGCTACGTCGCAGCGCGAAAGAAGCCGGCTCACTGCTCGCGTCGCTGCCCGGCGATCTAAAGCAAATCATGCACTGGGCCAAGCGCGGCAAGCTTCACGTCAATATCGATGTCGAACGACTCGAGCGATTCGGACAACGGCTCGACCACAGCGCCAACCGATTAACCGTGGGTATCGTCACTGCCGCCCTAATTATCGGCACGTCCATTTGCCTGACCGTTTCAGGCGGTCCCCGCATCGCGGGCATGCCCCTATTCGGTTTGCTCGGCTTCGGCAGCTCACTTGTCGGCGGCGTCTGCCTGCTCTGGTCAATCCTGCGCTCACCAAAGGTTTGAGATTGGGGCTACGCGGACTCCCGCACCTGCTTCTCCCTGGATGATTCCAGTTCCGCTCTGATCCCAGCGATGATGCCGCAAAAGAAGAGGATCTTGAATACGAGCCCATGATAAAGCGAGCTCGGGTCAAATATTGCATTCGCGGCAATGGCAGCAACATAAAGTCCCAACGCAGTGATCAATGCCGGCAACGGCGATTTCCTTGCCCACCAATACAAGAGCAGAAAAACCAACCCAAGACCGATCGGAACACCAAAAGCAAAGCCCATGGAAATGTAAGCAATAAGCCGCACTTCAAAGGCGGTGAAATCTTCACCCTCGAACTGAACAATTTCATTGTCGCCCATGCCGGCAACCATCTCCAAGGGCGCCTGATTCTCAGCGACGGAGTCATAGCCGAACCACAGGCCTACAAGAATATGGAGAATGCCCAAAGCCAGCACCCAATTCGCAGCTGCGCGGCTCGGGTTCGCATGCGGCCCGACTAATGCCTTGTCAACTTCTGTCGACCACTCTGCTGCCTGCACATCCGCAACAAATGCTCGACTTGCAGACGCGGACGAAAGCTCCGGCGTTTTCACCGGTTCGCTGTCCAAACTTGTCGTTTCTACTGCCGGGGGGGGAGTGGGCAAACTCTTCGTTCTATAGTGCCTGGCTTCAAATTCCCGCAAGAGAATCTTGCGGATGGGCTCTGGCATGGAAACTTCCCAAGCGTCCAACAAGTCATTCAGATCTCTGCTGGCAAAATCCCACTTGTACTGCTTCTCCGAATCGAGCATTTGGTGATTTCATCAGAGTTCCCTCTAGTTGGCAACTCTGCGGAACTAGAGAGTTACTTTGAGGAAACCAGCGGCAAAGCTGCTAAACGCAGCGAACTCTTAGTTGCCCTATTTAAAGTACTTGCAACCCAAAGCGTTCACCGTACTACCCGTTAGCTTTCCAAGTTCATTAACTATCTAATTGGAACTCGAATTCGCTGAGGATTCGAGCCCCGAGATGCAGCCCGATGAGGCTCGACTTGACGGGGCTTACTGAAACTCGGCCAGCAAGGCGTTTGATGGTGAGTAGCCGCTGACAGTGCTCGCGTCGAACACGCTCATTTGCATGTAGAGGTCGGCCGGGCCGAGGTCCCCGGGGATGTTGGGGATGACAACTTGGCCCTCTGCGTTGGTGGCAAAGAACTTGAAGAAGTTGATGTCGGGCACAAGCAAGGTTTCGCCCGACAACATCGCTGTTTGGAAGCTGCTCGCAAACCACAGCACGGCCAAGCCGCCCGCGACCGGTGACTCGAAGGTTAGACGACTCGTCCCGCCCGGGATCAAATTGTCTCCACACATGGCAAGCAACGATTGCGACCCCAACCCCAGATCGCGTTGGCACACGATCGTCTTGACCACTCCCGCCTCGGCTCCGGATCCACCACTTGCATCCAGCGCGCCGGGTGCGGATAAGTCGGCGAGTCCACCCGGCGGGTAGGCAAGTCCGATGCGTCCGCCTCCGCCGCCACGCGCTCCGGGAATGCCGCCAC
>JAJDES010000386.1 GCA_029259675.1 Planctomycetota bacterium | reverse complement strand
GCCTGGCCTTCGCCAACTACTTGATTCGCTTCATCAAGTGGGAGCGCTATCGCAAGCTGCTCTCGATTGAGATGGATGGCGGAACCTCATTCCTGATTTACATGTCGGGCTTCTCGATGGGCATCACGCCCGGGAAGATGGGTGAGGTCTTCAAGTCGTGGTTGATCAAGCGTTTGAACGGCACGCCGATTCACCACAGCGCGCCGATCGTCATCGCCGAGCGCTATACCGACCTGCTCGGATACCTGATCTTGATGGCCATCGGCGGCCTGCGCGCACTGCCCGAATACCAATGGGTCTTTTGGGTCACCCTGGCGGCCTGCGTCGGCGCGCTGTTCCTGGCGGGCTCGCCGCGCTTCTCCGAGTTCGTGGCCAAGACCCTCTCGCGCACGCCGTTCCTGTGGCGCCTGTCCGGGAAAGTGCGCGGCTCCTTCGCCAGCACGCGCATCCTGCTGGCTCCAAAGGAAGTCATCATGCCGACGCTATTGTCGGTCATTTCCTGGGGCTGCGAGTGCGTTGCATTTTGGCTGATTGCCGACGCCCTGCTCGAACAAGACGTGGACTTCCTGTTCTGTGTCTTCGCCTACGCCTTCAGTGCCGTGGCCGGCGCCGTCGCCATCATCTTCCCCGGCGGCTTGGGCATCACCGAGTACGCCGGCGGCAGCTTGCTTCGCCGCCACTACCAAGTCCTGATGCCCGCGGCCGGCGCGAGCACCGAAGCCCTTAAGCAAGCCGCCCAGGTCAAGGCCGCCGCCGCCATGATCCTCACCCGCCTGTGCACCCTTTGGTTCGCAGTCTTGCTGGGACTCATCGCAACCGCCCTATTCCGCCTGCGCTACGGCAAGGCGGACTTGGCTGAGGATTCCGAATAGCCAAACCTCATTGGCCTCGAAGCCATGCGCTCCCGAGCATCACACGCGGGTTCAACGTAAAATCCCTGCTGTGGCTTAGCCTGCTGTGCGCCTGAACAAGTTCCAAATATCTGGAACAAGTGACCCGGCACAACGATTCCGCGCCCAACTTCATTTTGGATTCAGACGGAATCATTGTGAATCAACGGATGCGTGGAATTTCGTTAAAGCATTGAAGTTCACGCAAACAACATCTGCTCTGTTTGCACCATCCAAGTCAGCGACGGAAATCGCTGAAGGAGAGGAAGTAAAGGCCGAAAGTCCACAGCAAATGGGCGGCTGCCGATGATTGCCCTTTCTGAATTTTCGTGGAGGGCCCGCTGGCCGCGCAGCAATTGCTTGCTGCGGCGCCGGACGTGATCTGTCATTCTCCCGGCGTGTCTCCTCTGCAGCACAATCCGCGGCTTTTGTGTTTGTTCCATGCGTTGCAGATGAGTCTGTTCCCCATGGCCGTGCTGACGGTTTTTTACCGGCAGGAGCTGGGGATGAGCATGACCGAGATCATGCTGGTGCAGGGTGGATTCGGGTTGGCGATGGCGCTGTTCGAGTTTCCATCGGGCTACCTGGCCGACCGCATCGGCTATCGGCGCACGCTCGTGTTCTCGGCCGTTCTGAACGCCATCGGCTGGTCCATCTACGCGCGAGCGGGCGGGATCGGCGGCGTGATCGCGGGCGAAGTCGTGCTGGGCATCGGCATCTCGCTGATTTCCGGCAGCGACGCCGCGCTCATGTACGAGTCCCTGCAGGAGTCCGGTCGCGAAAAGGAATACGCACACTGGAACGGTCGCATGCGGGCCTTCGGCCAATTGGGTGAGGGCTCGGCCGCCCTACTTGCCGGAGTTCTGTATGCGCATTGGACGCGACTCCCCTTCGTCACCGAAGTCGTCATCTGGTGCGTCAACCTGTATGTGGCTTGGCGCTTGGTGGAACCCGAGCGTCACAGGCCGCCCCTGGGCGAGAATTGGAAGCAAATCAAGGCCATGGTCAGCCATGTCGCTTTGCGTGCGCCCAGGCTGCGCGCCGTCATTCTGCTCACCATCGCCCTGGGCATGTCCTCCTTCATTCCAGTCTGGACCATTCAACTCTACGCCACCGACTCCGGCATGCCCGCCACTTGGTTGGGCGTCGTATGGGCCGCTGCCAATTACAGCGTGGCGCTCGCATCCCTCGTTGCTACGCGCATTGCGGGCCGCGTGGGCTTGGTCAAGCTTGTCATCGGATGCGTTGTCCTGATCGCCATCGGCTACGCGGGTATGGGACTAACCCAAAGCCTCTGGGGCGTTGCCTTTTATTTCTCACTGACCACGATGCGCGGCCTGTTCTCTCCCTCCTTGGGCCACGAAGAGCAACGCCTGATCTCAAGTTCCGATCGAGCTGGGTTCCTCTCCTTGCGAAGCCTCCTATTTCGAACAAGCTTCCTTGTCATCGGCCCTCTTATCGGAATCGCGATTGACAATTACGGCCAGCGTCCGACCCTGCTCGCAGTCGGCACGCTACTCGTGTTGGCTTGCTTGAGTGCCCTGGCGAGCCTAAGACGACACCAACAATCGGCGACTTGACTTCAAGCGCAAACGGCTGATCAAGCTAGGTGTTGGCTTCACAGTGGCTCTTGACGCAATCCATGTCTTTCTCGATCGCCTTGCGGATCATTCCGGCAATCAGCGGGTTGAAAAGCTTGGCTGCCAATTTGTACGCGCGCGCATCCATCTCCAGCGACAGCAAAACGCTGCCGTCCGCTGTGGCAGTGGTCAGAAATATGGTGTCCCAAATAGTGCCGCCCTGATCCGACACCATGCGCACGCGCTGATTGGGAACGTACTCGGTCACCTCAAGTTCCGTCGAAGCTTGGCGCTTGCCCATTTGGCGCGTCTCCCGAAAGCGCGTCCCCACTCCCGTCCGCGATTCCGTCAAAAATTCCACTGACAGAATGTGGGGAATGATGCTCGAGAACTTCTCAATGTTCGCGACTGCATCAAACACGGCCTCGATCGGTGCATCAATTCGTCGCGTGACGTTCGTCTTGGCCATGCTTCTGGTTTGGGTCAATTTTGTGCGGTCCCTGCGCAACCCACCTGTGAGGGGAAGCCCTCGATTAAAGACCGATAAAGATATCGACTGCGTTGGAGAGTCGCAGCGGCAAGACCGGGTCCACGTGCCAAACTTGTGAGTAAAGCGCCAGGCCGCAAAGACTCGGATCGTTTGGAATTGTCGGCGACAGTTGAACCAGCGGCCCCAACTTCAACCCGAGCTTCAGCAAATTGCCCCCGGGCGCAAAGAGATCGACCAGGATCACATCGCTTCCGAAGGGCACCGCACTCGGAGCCACATACATGCTGAAGAAGGCAAAGGGGTAGCCCGTGGTGGAAAGGTCCACTTCCAATTGCAACTGACCGCCCAAGGGCCCCACTACGGCCGTGTAAGAATCCACATTGGTCCCGGCCGTGCGCGTAAGGGATCCCGCCGCCGGCCCGACCCCGCCGTCCAAGCGCACATTCTGGGCGTACACATCATTGTCGCCCGCGCGATTGTCGTGCCAGGCGGCGTGCACATCGCCGAAGGGCCCCACATCCACGGCCAAATCGTCCATCGAGGACGCCGTCGTCGCGATACTGGAGATCGGCTGCAAAAGTGCGCCGGCGGTGTCCGCGTGCAGCGCCCTTACGTTGTCGGTTCCAAAGCCCCCACTGGACTCGAACCACAACGCTGCGACTGTGTTGTCGATCACTTGGGTGCGCGCGAAGCCCACGTCCGTGCTCGCACTGACCGGCACGAAGCCGATGCCCTCCGCACCCCATTGAACATTGCCCAGTGAGTCCAACTTTTGGCCGTAGAGCCCTCGCTGGGACTGCGCCACAGCCAACTCCGTCCAGAATACGAATGTCTCTTGGGTTGCCGGCGAATAAGTAGCGTGGGGCGAAACACGCTCGCGCAGGCCCGCATTGGACAGTGCGCTGCCGTTGACCGGAAAGGCCACGCTTCCGTTGGCCAACACCCTTTGGGCGAAACACTGCAAGCCCGTGCTGTACCACGAGAAGACGGCGCCGCCCCCACCGTCTGTTTCGAAGCTGGGGAAGTTGCCGATTTGCAGGGAGCCCGCCGTATAAATCGGGACGCCCGCTCCCCACAGCCCGGCGCCGGTCGTTTCGAGTTTGGCCGCAACCAAATGACGCGGTCCGAAGAATCCGCCCGTTTGGGAGATGAACGAGAAAATGACGCGACCCGCATCCGAAGCCCGCAAGTCGCTCAGGCTGAACGTCGTGCCGCCGGGCACGGGCAGGGTGATCCCCGCTCCCCACAGCGGCGCGCCCGCGGGAGATAGCCGTTGCAGGCGAATCGAACTGCCTTCGGTCCAAGCTACGACGCAAGCGCCGTCACTCGTGGCAGCGATTTTCGGGGACGCGACGAAAGCGCCTGTGTTGGTCAATTGCACACCGGTTGCGCCCCACAGTTGTGCGCCGTTTGCATCCACTTTGGTGGCCGTAATCTGCGTGCCCACAAAGCGGTCGTCACGGAATGCCAAGAAACCCGCTCCCTCCGGACCCGCATCCAGTCCGTAATCTTGGGTGGAACTGAAGCCCCTGTCCGCGATCAAAACACCGCCGGCCGCCCACTGCTCGTTGCCGGCCGGATCCACTCGCTGCAAACGCACGTCGTATCCGAAGGCCGGGGAACCGGCGGGGTCGCTGTCATACCAGCTGATGTAACTGTAACCGGCACCGCCGGTACGCAGCTTGGCCTGCACCTCATCGCCCGCTCCATCGGAAAGCTTCAAATTCAAAGCCGGGTCCTTGGACCACTGCGCTGAAGAGTGAATGGAAAAGGCAAGCAATGCGGCGAAGCAATACAGTGTTCTCATGGATTTCGTTGTTGGAAATTTACCTGCACTGAGCTTCATTGTGGAAATGACGCTTATCTGCAAGAGGAAGCAGCGAACTTCGAAAAAAGCGGCCCATCTGTGCGCGCAATTCAGCCTAGCCCGACCTGTTTTGAGTTCGCAAGTCCCGTGCGCACGCTTTCCGTAAAGCCCCTCAGCCCGATGCTTCAGCCCGCTTGAGCGGACTCAAATTCCGCGCGCCCATTGCCTGCGTCACGATCTCCTCGTCTGGCTTTTCGGGCTCGCAGGTCGGCGCTTCCCAAGCCGCGCGAGCAAAACCTCAATTTTGCGCCCTGCGATTCCGGCGTGTATTTGAGTGCAAAACAGGCAATCCAAAGCTTCTAAAGCGGCGCCACACGTACAGGGCCGCGAACAGTGAGCAAGAGACGATCAACCAAAACGGCAGCAACCAAGAGTTGTGCACACTGACGGAGCTCGATTCCGGCACCTTTGGTTTTGCGGTTCGTCCTCCACCGGCCGCCTCTCGTTCGGCCAAGGGAATGACCTGCTCCGGCGCCAATGCACTTCGATCGCACAGTTCTCCGAACGACAAGGCAAAGGCCGCGGGGTCGCCACCGGGTTCCTGCATCTCTACCCATGAACTCCAAATCAAACCGGGTGCCTTCGCAATCAACCAGCCACTGCCGGACCGACCATTGTCGAACGAGCCATCATCGGAATCGGCGAGCCATATATCCCAGCTGCGCTCGCGCATGGGGTCGGGCGGCGAAACGGGAACGTACGCTCCCTCTGCGATCCAACCGTCTCGGCCGGAAACGACAGCGCGCGTCGGGCCGTCAGGCGGAGCGACAATCCACTGCAAGGCCGCTTTGGATGACTTGATCGCTTCCCAATCCGTACCGTTCAGCGAGCGACGCAACTCCAGTCCGCGCTCATCACACCAAACCCCTAGCATGCGCTCGATTGGCTCTGGAACACTTGTCCCTCGCAATTCAACGAAGGGTCGTTGCCAAGCCATTTTGATTGTCTGAAGTTCTCCGCTCTCCAAACGCACTTGATGCGTGGGGCCGATTTCAATCGGACCTGCAACAGCCGCTCCTCCCGACGCAACCAGTCCGGCCGAACCCAAATTCCGCGAGAAGTCGGTGGGCGAGCCGTCGGCCGCTCCGGCGACTGTCGGTTCTCGATCGGTAACCCAAATGCAACCGGCCTCGCGCCAGCTAGACCAAGTAGGCGCTTGCGTCCACGCTTCCCCGCGCAGCCATTCGGCGCCCGGTTCTTCGCGCATCGGCAGGAGTAGGGACGGACGCTGCGGACTCTGCCAACGAACCAGATCTCCTTCACTGCCGATTTCGTCCAACACCTTGCGCGCTTCGAGCAATGCTCGCTCCAGCCGCGTGCCCCCGGCTTCGTGCTGCAAGTGCGTGGAAGGACTTCGATCGACGACCAAGGTCCATGTGGACCGTGTCGGCGGCAACGGGATGCGCGGCCCGGCCAAGGCCACCGTGCCCAAGACCAAGGCCGCCAAAAGCGGGATTGTCCCCGGCGGGATGCGCTCCCTCTGACCCCTTGCGGCCGGCAATTGGGCATCGACGCGGCGCCAGATTTCGAGCGCGCCCGTCAACTTGCGGTGCGGATCGCCGCGCTGCCGCGCCAGGAGCAGAATCAACAGTGGCAACAGGAGGGCCACAAAGCCCCACGGTCGCGTCCATTCGATTGCGTTCCAAAGCAGCATTGCAAATAGCTTGTTCGAGGACCTTCGTTGCGCGCAAGCGTGCGCGATCTCAGGTACCCGCGAGGAGTTCCATGGTCACGCTCTCGAAACTGCGCTCGCTGGTTGTACACACGAGCGCGACTCGATGCCGAGCGCACAGATTGCGCCAAGCCTCCAATTCGCGCGTGAGTTCGCGCTCGTAGGCCACGAGCAAATTATGGTTCACATTCAGCGTGCAGGAATCTTCGTCTTCGGGGTCGAGCCACTCGATCGAGCCCTGTCCGGTTTTCGGGGCCCACTCCTCTTCGGCTAGGACGCGCACGGCAAAAAGTTCGCGGCCCGGCGCCATCGAACGCAAAAGCGATTCCGGTTCCAGATCAAAGAGATCTCCAATGGCGAAAACGCGTCCGGCTTGGCGCGCAATCGTAGTTCGCGCCTGGGCTCCCAAAAGCGAAGCCAATCCCTGGGAGCCTTCAGCTTGCAACAACTCAAGCCTCGACATCCAATCCCCCAACCCGGTGCGCGCATTCAATTGCATGGGCGTGCGATTGCCGCTGGCGATCAACTCCGTGCGCGCTCCCACGCGCAAACCCAGCACGGCCACCGCCGTTGCCATTTCAGCGGCGGCTTGCAACTTGCCCGGATTGCCGACTCCCATGGAAGCACTGCTGTCCAAGAGAATGGTCCAGTGCTCGCTCGATTCCCGCTTGGAGGTGCGCAGGTAGGGACGTCGCGTGCGGGCGTATACGTTCCAATCCATGCTGCGCAGGTCTTCTCCCGGCCGGTAGGGACGGTAGCCCGCGAATTCTTCTCCCGCACCGAACAGGCCCACTCGTCCGCGACCTTCGCGTCGATTGCTGCCGGCGCTTAGCCGAATGGCCAAGGCTCCCACGCGACGCGCAAAGTCCGGCCCAAAGCGAATTCCTGGGGAGGGCAATCGTTGCGGAGCCTTGGACATGCTTTGAGGCTAACGCAATCCTCTGGAAATCAAGTGCGCAACTTAGCGCGGTCGCTTTCAAGCCCGCCTGCGGACGCTGGCTGACGCTTCGACCCATAACTCTGAGCTTCCGCGCACAGCGTCCTTTCGGCGAGTACCGCACGACCGCCCGCTTCGGATCTCCCCGCGGACAGTGGCTTCTTTGAGCTTCTAGCTGGACTCCTCAGACGCGCTTGACGACCACGACGGTGATGTCGTCTTCACGAATGCCGCCGGTCAGGCGCATAGCCTCTTCGACCAAGGTCATGGTGATATCGCGCGGACTGGCTCCTGTCGGCGCCAGCCGGGAGAGGCAATCCTCAAGCCCCTTCTGCCCGAACATATTCTCGGGATTCAACGGGTCGCGCGCTTCGAGAATGCCGTCCGAGAATGCGAGCATCACATCGCCGGATTGCAATTCAAGTTCGGCCGAACCCTCGTAACTGTAGTCCTCAAGCATGCCCAGGGCGGGGCCGCTGCCCGACTTGAGCTCCTCGATTTTTCCGGTCGCCGCACGCCACACCAAGGGTGGGCAGTGGCCGGCATTCAAGGTGACCACATGCCCGTCTGCGCCGAGCACGCCCAGGAACATGGTCAGGAAACGACCATCTTCAATGCGCTCGCACAAATCCTGATTGAGCAGCGAAACCACTTCACCGGGATCTTCCGTCAAGCGCATGTAGGCGCGCAGACCCGCCTGGGCCGAAGCCGTAATCAAGGCCGGTCCTACACCGTGACCGGTGACATCGCCGACGACCACTGCGGTCTCGCCCTTGCGCGACTTCAGGAAATCGTAGAAGTCACCCGATGTGCGCTCTGCGGGTCCATACCACCCGTGCAATTGATAGCCGGCCACATCGCTCGGAATGCTCGGCATCAAGTTGCGTTGGATGATGCTGGCTTGTTCCTCTTGTTGCTCCAAGCGAACCTTCTCGATGGAATCGTGGTGCAACTCCTCATTGCGAATCGCAACAGAGCACTGCATCGCCAAACTTGCGAAGACCGACAGATCACCGCGCGTGAATTGTCGCGTAGCCGCGCGCGAATCCACATAAAGCACGCCCATGGCGGGTGCAGTGTTGGCCGTTTGGCCACTGGCTTGTTGCGCGTTGGCGACAGCGGCGGCGTTGGCTTCGCGATTGCCGGGAGTAAGCGGCACGCACATGACCGCGCGCAGCTTCAAGTCGAACACGGACTGCCCCAGGTCCATGGCTTCGGCGTCGCTGTTGACCGTTGCTTTGACGGGCTTGAGATCCTCCAAGACCCGCCCGGCAATGGTGGTCGAAAAGCGCAGGTCATCCAAAATATCGACCCCGGCCGATGAGCGCGCCAAGCGCACAATCAGCTCGCCCTTGGAGTCTCGAATGAGCAGGAGCCCGCGTTCGGCACCGGTGACTTCGATCGATCCGTCCACGATCACTCGCAACTGATTCTCCAAATCACCGCGTGATTCCGATACGCGCCGGATGGCTTCCAGCAAGACCTGAATCGTGCGCTGATCGCGGCTGCGATCACCCGTAATGAATTGCGTGGAAGCCTGGTCCAGGGCGGGGGCGCCAGCCGGCGCGGAAGCTAGCGTCGGACCGGAATTCGGCTCCATCGCCTCCGGCTCGGAGGCGGCCTTGTCGGGCTTCTTCTTTTTGCGACCGAAGAACATGATTCGCAGAGTCTATCCAGCGGGACCGACGGGAGTCCCGGGGGCTACGGGAAAATCCTTGCGGGTTGCCTTCCGGGCCTCGATCATCCAGCTCCAGGCCCCGCCTGGCGTTGCCCACTATGCAACTAACAACGGAAAGGCGAAGCGGATTCACCCTCATTCACCTGAGCGGCGAATTTGACACATACTTCTGCACGACCTTCCTCAAGGAAATCGAGCACTTGGCGGCGGCCGGGCGCAAGCATGTGGCCCTGAATCTGCGCTCGGTCAGCTTCATCAATTCCACGGCCCTGGGAGCGGTGATCAAGGCCTCGCGCCTGCTGGCCAAATCCGACGGCCTGTTGGTGATTTCGCGACCCTCCAATCCGTGCCGCGAAGTCCTTTACAAGATCGGACTGGACCGCGTCGTTCCGATCTTCACCGGCGATGAGGAAGCCGGCGCCGCATTGCTGGCCCACCAACGCGTCTCCGTGGACGAACTCGACTTGCTCCACGCCGATGATGAGGGCGTGCTTATCTTTCACCCGCTCGATATCGAGCGACTCGGGCACTTCTTCGCCCCCGCAAAAGGCGGCAGCGGCCAAACCAATCCGGTCCACGGGCACACGTTTGGAACGGCTTGGCGCGGTGTGGGCCGGCTTTCGGAGCTTTCCGCAACGGCTCTGGGTTTTCGCTGGGCAGGTGGAAACAGCGGCTTGACCCCATTCGAGTTGGGCCAATTCCTCGCCCGCGGCATTGAGCTTCGAGTCAAATTCCGGTTGCCCCTCTTGGGCCGCCAACGCTTCGAAGCCACCGCTGTTGTCGTCGCTGTCCAGGAGGAAACCGGCGCCGTCGCCATTGGAACGGAATTCCTGGAGATTGACCCGCTGACGCGCGGCGCCGTGGAGCAGTACGCGCGGGACATGGCCTTCCTGAAAGCAGAATTGGGCGATGTTGGTGCGCCGGCGGACGAGACGGGTGACCGCCCCGATTGATGTGTGGGCAACCGGCTCGGCCGCGCTCATTCACAATCGATCCGGACCGGCAGGTTTGACCTGGGGCTTCCCTTGCTGCGCCTACTCACAGCCCGGCACCTCAGCACGGCACCCTGTCCGCTCGGCATCCTGGGACTGGAAATCGCGCCGGCAGCCAAAAAGGTCTAGGCGCGGCGACTCGGCTCCGGCGTCCTGAAGCGCGACTCCCTGCGCCCTGTCGCGGCCACAAAAGCCGCTCTCGGCCCCCAGAAGGCCGGTCGAGCCGGAACGCTGAGCCCTCGCTTGGGACCCGCTTTCGGCACCCGGCCCCGCGGCACCGAGCAAGCTTGCGAGCCTTCGAACGCCACATCTTGCAGGCGCGGGGAGCAAGCCTCATTCTTTGGCCTTCCATCCCACTCGAATTCTCGGAGACGTTTATGCACATCACGGTGGAGCCCAGGGACAGCTATTCGATCTTGCACCTGCGGGGCGAGTTCGACACGTTTTATTGCCCCAAGTTTCAGCAGGAGATCGACGACTTGACGGAGGCCGGGGTTGCCCTGATCGTGCTCAACCTGCGACTTGTCAAGTTCATCAACTCCACGGCCTTGGGGGCCATCATCAAGGCCTCCAAGCAGCTGCAAAAGCGCGGGGGGAAACTTGCCATTTCACGCCCTTCGCCGTTCTGCCGCGACGTGATGAGCAAGGTCGGCTTGGACCGAGTCGTCCCGGTTTTCGACTCCGACGAAGCGGCCGGCGAGAGCTTTGCCGGCTTGGCCTCGACCGCCGACAGCAGTGCCGACTTGCCCGAGGAAGATGAGACATCGATCTTGTTCACCCTCGTCGACGAAAGTCGCCTCGAACACTTCGTTCCGGTGGACAGCCGTTCGCAGGGCACCACCAACCCCGTGCACGGTCATGCCTTCGGCAGCACCTGGCGCGGAATCGGGCGCATGTCCGGCCTGGACGCCGAAGGTGTGCGCTTCACCTGGTCGGGTGGTCGCACCCAACTTTCACCCTTCGAGATGGCTCAACTCTTGGCCCTCGGAACCCAATTGCGAGTGAAGTTCCGTCTGTCCCTGCTCAAAAAGGGCCATTGCGAAGCCATCGTCACCACCGACGAAGTCGCGGAGCGACCGGACGGAGTCAAAATCGGCGCCAGCTTCACCGAGATCGACAACGAAACGCGCAACGCCGTGCAGCAATACGCCGAGGACATGGCCTTCCTCAAGAGCGAACTGCGCCAGGCAACGGACGAGAAGTAGCGTATCGCAGAGGGAAACCGGTATCGCAGCCGGTTTCCCGGCAACCGCCCTACGCAACGACGCGCTGCCAAAGTCGACGCGTAGTGGACCGGACAGCCCTGCCAAGCTGCTGGTTTGCGAGCCGCTCACAGCTGTGGATCACCCGGCGCGAGTCACACGGTGGGCATGTGCGCCGAGCCAAGCGGCCCGGAAACGGATGCTCTAGGCGCTGCGCCCCAGATCAGTCTGCGGGCTTTCGACCGGCGGGGCCTTGGCGGCTTCGCGCAGGACCTGCTCGAATTGGGCGGAGATATCGGACCAAGCCAATCGCTCGTGGGCTCGCTTGCGAGCTTCTGCGCCCCAACGCGAACGCGCCACGGGAGAAGAAGCCATGCGCTGCATGGCCTCCACCCAGCTGTGCAAATCACCGGGCGGCACCACCAGGCCGGTGACGTTGTCCTCGACATGGAAACGCAGTCTGGGCAGGTCGGAAACCAAGACAGGTTTACCGCAGGCCATCGCGCGTCCGATTTGCTTGCCGCGCACGCCATCGTCCATGGCAGGTACAGCGAGGAACGTGCAGACGCCGATTAAGGCGGGCAACTCCTCGCGCCTCGGACGTCCCAAGAAATGCACGCGGGAGGAAACGCCCAAGCGGTCGGCAGCGGCGCGAAAGCGTTCGCGGTGGCTGCCCTCTCCCGCCAAGACCAAGGTCCAATCCTCGCGCTGACCCACGGTCGAGGCGAATGCGCGCAATAGAGTTCCCACGCCGCGCGATTCCTCCATGCGTCCGATGTAGAGCACAATTCGCCCGCTGATCCCGTGCTGTCTGCACAGGCCGCTCACCAGTCCCGGCCTGAAATGTTCCAAGTCGACCCCCTGGGGCAGCAGCGAAACGCTCGCCTCCGGGAAGCCCTCCTCGAGAGCTTGCTCGCGGGCCACGGGGTCCAGGGCCACAACGCGCTGGGCGGTGTTGCGCACGTACCGCCCCCACAGGCGCTCGCCCATCCCGTGCAAGATCCGCTCGTGCAGCGGAGTGCGATCCGTTCCGCCGAATTCGATCAGCACCAGGCCGGCACCCAACCGGCGCGCGGCGCGCGCTCCCCACCAAGCGGTGGGAGAAAGTGCGTCGTAGGCCACCAGCACGTCCGGCCGAAAGCCCACCAGTCCGCGACCGAGATCTGTCGCGGTCTCTGCTTCTAAGTCCGTGCCCGAGTGCGGGATGACACCGGGCGGCGCACCGAAGCCGCGCACAATGTGGCCCTTGCCCAATAGTTGTCGCGCCAACTCGGGCGCATGCTCCCCGCCCTTGCTGCGCAAGGTGAGAGGGTCAACCAGTAGAGCTACTCGCAGGGGTACGTTCACAATGGGGGCCGTTGTTCGCGGGGACGAACGTTGCAATTCGCTACCAGGATACCGAGGTGGAAAACTTTGCGCCCGCTCCAGTTGGCGCCAAAGGCAGCCTGGGGCAGGACTTTCTATCGGAGTAAAAGAAACTAGATCTTGAAGGCTCAAGCCTGGGCGAAAGCTGCCGAGAACGGTATGTCCGCATTAGTCCCAAATAGACCGCTCCCATGCACACGCGCCCCCTTCAAGGCACAGAACAACCTCCCCGCGGCCTCTTCCTGGATCGCTGGGGAACGCTGCTGATCGAACCCGAGTCCGGCTTGGCCGAAGCCAAGCACGGCGTCCGCTTCCACCAGGGAGCCCTGGAAGC
>JAJDES010000385.1 GCA_029259675.1 Planctomycetota bacterium | reverse complement strand
TCAAGGATCTCCTTGACGATCTCCGCCACTTGCTCGTCCTCGGTTTCGAACTTCCCGACCATCGAGGCAAACTTCTTGGCCTGCTCCAGCTCGTCCAAAACCTTGTGCGACCAAATGGCAGCGTTCAAATAGAGCGCAACTCCCAAATCGGAGTTGATGACGTGATCGACTTCAGCGAAGTCCACCATCAAGCTGCAGAATCCGCGCGCAGCGTCT
Organism: Planctomycetota bacterium; assembly: GCA_029259675.1. Classification (GTDB taxonomy): domain Bacteria; phylum Planctomycetota; class UBA1135; order UBA1135; genus JAJDES01. The sequence goes on along the minus strand of JAJDES010000385.1, from coordinate 5,644 downwards.
TCGCTCTGCACCTGTTGCATCTCTTGGAACAAGCTTTGTTCGTAAAGCCCCTCAACATTGCGCGCATCCGCCTCGCGACTGAGGCGCAGCAACTCCGTGTCGGCTTGACCGGACGCCAACAGGACTTTCAGCGCTTTGTTGCGATGCCCCTTGGCATTGGCTTCGTCCGCCTCCAAAGCCCACTTCACGGGCTTCGACAGGAGTGCGGCGTAGGTGGATTGGGGACCCGCGGCCTCCAACTTCTCCAGGCACTTGGTCCAGTTCAGCCAGCGCTCTTCATCGTTCTTCGAGCTATCGAAGGCGGCCACCATGGCTTTGACTTCGCGCAACTCGGCCAAGCCCTGTTCGCGCGCGGCGTAGAGACTCGTAACGTACGACTCGGGTCCGCCGGCCGCATATCCCAACTGCGCGTAGGCCGTTCCGTCGGCTTTCATCAAAAGAATTGAGGGAAAGCCCGAGATGCCGTACTTGGTGGCGAGCTCTTGGTTGCGCTCTTCGTTCGGCACCAGTTGCTTGGCCTCTTCACCGCGCGGAAAGTCCAGCTTGAGCAGAACGTAATCCTTCGAGATGGGCTCAAGGAAGGCCGCGTGATCAAAGACCTCTTCGTCGAGGCGAATGCACCAGGTGCACCAATCACTGCCGGTGAAATCCACAAGCAGATCCTTACCTTCGGCCTTGGCCCTCGCGGCGGCGAGGTCAAAATCAGCCATCCAGCGCTGCGTGATTTCGTCACCCGCCGGCTGGAGCGCCGGCACCGACAACGCACTCAGCGCGGCGGCTTGGGACGTGCTCGCATCCACGGGCAATGATTGATTGTCGCCGCCCGCCAGCGCCAGGAAAGAAAGGGCCAGAATTCCGCTCGTGCTGCACATGTGCGCGCTCTCCGTTCTTAGGTTTTTGGAGGGCCCTACAAGGCCCAGTGTGGGATGGATTCTAGCAAGCACCCGAGCTCGGAATCTTCCTCGCCGACAGCTTCCTCGCAAGCCCACTACTCGAGCCCCGTGCTCGCGTGACCAAAGTGGGTCCCACAGGGCCGAAATCCTGCAGAACTCTTGCAGAACAGCCCCCGAGTGCCGAATTACGGCGCCGGGAAAGGCGGGCTGGAGCCGCGGCACGAGCCACTCCCCCGATTCGACCAGGGGACCCAGCTGAGTCTGTGCGGGCAGGCTGGAAGCCGCTCCTGGATGCCTGAGGCGGTTCATAATGATTTGCGGTGCCGAATCCGTTGTTGGTATGCACATTCCACTGCGGCCACCCCACCGGGCCTGAAACGCGCAGGTCAAAGGCCGAATCCGGCAATAGAGCTTCCCCAATGCGCCCGATGGCCCAAGTCGCCCATGCTTGAGGCCCGCCGGTATGCAATGGAATTCGGGCTGCCCGAACATTCTCGGCAAATCCCTTGGGCGGCTTCAGAAGGCGCCCAAGGCGCGCCGAAAGGGAATGCATGAAGCCCCTCTAACTTTGGAGGGGCTCCGAGCACGCGAGTTCGCACCGACGGGGAGGGTCGGGTGGCGAAGCGCAATGACTGGAGCGCAGGGGAGCGCACACCATGGAAAATCGGCTGGTTTTAGCCCTAGCCCTGTTTGCGCTGGCATCCTCGAATCACGGATTCAGTATCCGTCGAGCTGCCAGTCTCACACCAGGATTGAGCGCGGCCCATTGGTCGTGGCTGGGAGCCATAGATATGCGCGTGCGAGAATTCTTCGTGCGCGTCATCAATTCGATACCGGGCGAGGTCGAACGGGATCTACCGCGACGAATCCTCAGCTGCACAGTGCTGACGACGTTGCAGACCGATGCCATCCTCTCGACCTACCTGAAATTGCACCGGCACAACCTGGCTCGCGCGATGCTCTCGCTGTTGCTGACCGGAGCGATTCTGTCCTGTGCCCGCAACGGCATGACAGCGGACACGCAGTTGATGATTTCCACCGGCAGTTTCCTGCTGGGCGTTTACGGGGTTGTCAGCTGGTGCATGATTCGAACTGCCAGCGTTCGCTCGGACAGGATCGTGAGCAATCTGGTCAAGACTCCCGGCTCCGTGGCGGACGCCATCTGCTCGACCTTCACGGATCTGCGCAGGTCAGCACTGCGGCAGTCCGTTGCCCTGGGCCTCCTTTTCGTTTTCAACCTAACCTTCCAGTTCATTCAGCTGCTGAAACCGTCTGTGCTCATGGGCTAAAAAGCCCATGCCGGGACCTGCGCCCTGGCCGTTGAAGCCTCCGAATTTCTCAGCCCAATAAGCACGAGGTCGTAGGGGCCCTAAAAGCGCGAATGGGGCAGTCCAGCTGCTGACTGGCCCCCGAATTCGGATTACAGAATTTTCAATCCCAAAGCTCAATCCGGGGCATACAGCCGAGCTGTCAAAAGGTATTATTCGGCCTGGTTGTTACCGAGGGTTCGTCGCTTTGCGAGCGGCGTCGAACCAACAACACTTGGTGACTTCCTCCTCTCTCCCTCGGGCCGGTGGCGTTCCACGCGTCACCGGCCCTCTTTTTTTGGGCCCTCTTTTTTTTGCAACAGCCCCAGGGCTCTGATTCCCGTCATTCGGGCCGCAACAGCGGCGCAAGTTTCGGGCGCAGCCCGGAGAGCTGCACCGAGAGCTGCACCGAGAGGCACAATCGAGTGCGCCGGCTTTGGAGCTGCCGGCTCAGGAACGCAGTGCGCGGCTCACGATTTCCCCCACATCGCGAGAAAGACCCGCGTGTGCGGCGATCCGCTCAAGCTCGCACGACATGGCTGCTTGGCGCTCTGCATCAAAACGGCGCCAATGGTTGAAAGCGGAAACCAAGCGCGAGGCAACTTGCGGATTGATGCTGTCCAATTCAATCACGTTGTCAGCGATGAAGCGGTAACCCTCGCCTGTACCGGCGTGGAAGCCGAGTTGATTGAGTTGGGCGAAGCACCCTATCAATGAGCGCACACGGTTGGGATTGCCCAAGTGAAAGTCGGAGTGCCCGCGCAGCCGAATGACCTCTTGCAACGTTTGGGGTCGAGCGGAAAGCGCTTGCACGCGAAACCACTTGTCGAGGACCAGAGGATCCTGCTTCCAACGCGTGTAGAAGCTTTCCAAAGCTTCGCCCCGTTCCTCAGCATTCAGCTCACACAGAATTTCAAGCGCTGCATAACAGTCCGTCATGTTGTTCGACGTTTTGAACTGTTCCATCGCGGCGGCCACCACCTGTGGTTCCTCCAACCTCGAGAGTAGACCCAAGGCCATATTCTTCAGCAGTCGCCGGTTCACGGCGTCGCGATCCAAGCTGTAGGCACGGTTGTCGCAGTTGGCCTCGAAGAGTTGCCACAGTTCCGTTCGCAAGGAGCGCGCCAACTCGAGGGCGCAAAACTCGCGCGCCCGATGGATGCTGACGGGGTCCACACAATCCATTTGCTGACCGAGGTAGCGCTCGCCCGGCAACTCCATGGCCTTGGCCTTCAATGCACTGTCGAGTGTCGAATCGTCGACAACCTTCCCAAAGGCTCCTAGCCAATCCGCATCAAGGGACAACGCCTTTCCATTCTGAATCTTGGAGATCGTTTCCAGCAGTACCGATTGGGCCAATTCCTGACCGGCATCCCAGCGATTGAACGCATCGCGATCGCAGGCCATCTGCAAGGCCAACTGTTTGCGGTCGCGCTCTTGGATCCATTTCACGGGCGCCGAAAAATCGCGCAGTGCCGAAAGCACCGGTGGCTCTTCCACATTGTCAAAGGTGAACGTTTGCTCGCTCTCGCGCAGCAGCAGTAGGCAACCCCGCTCCCCCACTTTGACTTCGGGGACCAGCATCGCCTTCGGTTCAGCAGCCTGAGTATCCCCCGAACGCTTGGACGCGGTGGACGCCGGATAGGCGATGGCCATGTCATTTCCGTCCGATCCGATCAGGGCGACCAACACAGGAATCGGAAGCGGAATCTCTTTCAATCGCTCGAGCTCCGCATTTGCTTTGGAGACCACGGCATCCGCTTTGTCAGCATTCGAATTCGCAGCCCGGCCCGCGCTCTGTTCCAGAGTCAAGTGATACTGCTTGGATTGCGCGTCATAGCGACCCTGGGCCCTCAACGTCGGTGTTCCCGATTGACAGTACCAAGCCTCGAAGTCTGTCAGATCGACGTCGTTGGCGTCGGCCATGGCCGCGCGGAAATCATTGCAGGTGACCGCACTTCCATCGTGGCGCTCAAAATAGAGGTCCATCCCGCGCCGAAAGCCCTCGCGCCCCAACAGGCGCTGGTACAAGCGCACGATCTCAGCCCCTTTTTCGTAGACCGTCGTCGTGTAGAAATTATTCATTTCCACGTAGGACTCCGGCCGCACGGGGTGGGACATAGGCCCGGAATCTTCGGCGAACTGTGCCGAACGCAATTGCATGACGTCTTCAATGCGCTTCACCGCGGCCGAGCTTTGATCCGCACTGAACTCCTGATCCCGGTATACCGTCAAGCCCTCCTTCAGCGTCAACTGAAACCAATCGCGACACGTAACGCGATTGCCGGTCCAGTTGTGAAAATACTCGTGCGCGATCACCGCCTCAATCCCGTCGTAATCGTCATCCGTGGCGGTTTCCGGTTTGGCCAACACATACTTGGAGTTGAAGACATTCAGGCCCTTGTTCTCCATCGCGCCCATATTGAAGTCGTTCACGGCCACGACCATGTAGATGTCGAGGTCGTACTCCAAGCCGAAAACTTCCTCATCCCAGGCCATGGATTTTTTGAGGGACAAGAGCGCGTGGTCGCAGCTGTCGATGTTCTCGGGCTCGACCCAAATTTCCAGTTGAACGCTGCGCCCGGAGCGCGTCACGAATTCACCGCGGCAAGCTTCAAGTCGGCCTGCAACCAGGGCAAAGAGATAGCTGGGCTTGGGAAAGGGGTCTTCCCAACGAACCCAGTGACGTCCGCCCGCGAGCTTGCCCCCACCGGTTCGATTTCCGTTGGAAAGCAGCACCGCGTAACGCTCGGCATCGGCCTCAATGCGCGTCGTGAAGCGCGCCATCACATCGGGGCGATCCAGGAACCAAGTGATGCGACGGAATCCCTCCGCCTCGCACTGTGTGCAAAAGTTGCCCGAAGATGTGTACAAACCGGAAAGTTCGGTGTTGGCGTGCGGATCGATCAAAACCTCCGTCTCCAAGCAAAAGCTCTTGGACGGCGCCGCGACAGTTAATTGCGACTCCTCAATTTGCCATTCGTCGCTTGGCAATTCGCGCCCGTCGATGCGGATGGCTTGGGTCTGCAAGCCCTCACCATTTAGCACCAACGGGCGCAGGACGCCGTCGACAGCGTCATTTGCGCGCACCTGCATGGAGGCCAGCACTCGCGTCGCTCGCTCCTCGAGCTGAAACGACAATTGCACGCTGTCAATCCAATAGTCGGGTACTCGATAGTCGCGGCGGTAAACAGGTTGCAGCTTTTGCTCGGTCATCGTGACGGTCTGCTAGAAGTAAGAACGCGCCTGAAGTTTGGACGCGCATGAAAAATGGGCGCGCACGCCGGTGGCGAGCCTACCTGTGAGAACGGCGCGCGGTCCACGTTCTACAGTCGTCACTCTTGCTTAGGTACGCCGTCAAAGGCGCCGGTCGAATTCGCTTTGGAACCGGCATCGGATGCGCCCTGCGCTTCGACATCCGGCACGAGCCTCCCGAGCGCGTCC
>JAJDES010000384.1 GCA_029259675.1 Planctomycetota bacterium | reverse complement strand
ATCAGTTCCGCGATTGGAGGCCGGAGCCCTTGCAGGTTCTATTGTCGCTGGACACAAAATCCGTGGATGCAAGTCTGGGTGCCAATGAAGATGGCTTCTATCCGTTGGCATGGGTGCGACCCTGGGGCCGTGGCCGAGTTTTCTATACAGCCTTGGGGCACGTTGAGGAGGCTTGGGACGATGAGCGTTTCATGCAACACCTTTTGCTCGGGACGCAGGCGGTGATCGCAAAAGATGCCGACTACTCCCAAGCTCCACCTGAATCGACGCCGCTTTGGTGGACCGCGCCCGAGATTCCGTCCTTGAGCGAGAATGGTTGGCGTCATCGAGACGGCGGAGAATTTGCTTGGAACAAAGTGGGCGAGGCAATGGAAGTGAACGCCGGCAAGGGCGATCTCGTTTCCATTGAGACTTTCCAGGATGCCGTTCTGCACTTGGAATTCCGCATTCCGAAGATTGCGGACGGTCTTACGGGCCAAGCGCGCGGGAATAGCGGCGTTTACATTCACGGCCGTTACGAGATCCAAATTTTGGATTCGTACGGCATCGAATCGGGAGAAGGCGATTGCGGCGGAATCTACGCTGCGGCAGCTCCCATGACGAATGTCTGCAGCCCGCCGGAGGTTTGGCAAAGCTACGACATCGACTTCAAAGCGCCGCGCTTTGACGAAGGTGGTAATAAAGTGGCCAATGCGCGCGTCTCTGTTTGGCAAAACGGAATTCTCATTCACGAAGACCAAGAAGTGAGCGGGCCGACACCCGGCGGATTGGGAAGCGATGAACTTTCGCGCGGGCCGTTGATGCTTCAGGATCACGGTGATGCTGTTCGCTTTCGCAATATTTGGATTCGATGATGGTGTTGATCGCTATGGGTGAATCGACCGGAACTTTGCCGGCGGCTTACGGCAACCGAGCCTCCGGGGTGGGAGCTCTTGGGGACTGATGAACGTACTCTGATGCAAAAGGCTCGCAAGGGGGCGCGTAGGCGGTCGGAGATTCCTGCTGCGACTTTGCGCAAGCTCAACAGGGGAGAGTTCGAAACGGCGAACTTGGTGGAATTCCTTGCTTTGGATTTTTCCAGGCTGATGAAGCACGCCGTCCCGGGCATGGAAATCTCAAGCGTGAAGGCCATGGCCGCCGCCGGTACTGCGGGCGTTACAGCTCGAATGGCACTTGCCGGGCAGCTCGTTCACGGCAGCCTTGGCATGAGGGGCTTTGACGTATTGGCGTCCAATTCTTCCGATACCGTACGCAGCTGGGCGCCCTATGTGATGGCGCAGGAAGCGGGGCTTAGCCTCAAGCAAAGAGTTGCGCGCAGCAAGAATCTTGCGGACGACGAACACTTTGGAGTGCGCGAATGGACATGGATGGCCTTGCGACCTGCGTTGATCGCAGACTTGCAGCAAGCCCTGAAGCTTTTGATTCCTTGGACCAAGCGGCGTTCGAGCAACTTGAGGCGTTTCGCAGTTGAAGCACTCAGGCCGCGCGGCGTTTGGTGCTCGCACATTCGCGCGTTGCGCGAGAATCCTTCACTCGCGATTGATTTGCTTGAGCCCGTCAGGAGCGATCCAGAGCGGTACGTTCAAGACTCCTGCGCCAATTGGCTCAACGACGCAGCAAAAGACCATCCCGATTGGGTTCGAGACTTGGTCTCGCGCTGGAAATGCGAGAGCCCGACCGAGAGCACAGGCTACATCTCTCGCCGAGCTCTGCGGAGTTTGCGCTGATACAGACGATGTGAAAGGCCTCTGAATAGCGTTAGTATCCGCAGCCGATGAGTTCCAGGTTGTCCTGCATTAGCTCGTGTTCTTCACGCAACTGCTCATACAAACCGAGGTCGGTAATGCGCCATGTCACTTGGCGCACTTGTTCCTGCTCGGAATGAATGTCGAGCAGTGAAGGTTCGAACTCCAGCGCTTGATTTCCCACTATCCGAATCTGACCCGGCTTCAGGGGAGTGTAGGTTACGGATCCGAAGCCCGTGGAAGTGCCGTATGTGATTCCATTATGGACACCAAGTATCTCGACTTTGGGCTGCCCGAAGTAAGGGAGTCCCGCGATCCCATCAGCGGAAGCAAATTGAATCTCGAGCAAAATTCCTCGCTCCAAGACAAGGTCCCAGACTTGACTGTGCGCGCTGGTCACCGGGACATTGCTAAGCGTCCCTTCGTAGTGCCTTGAAGTATTGGTCGTGGCCCGCAAGTCCACGAGCCCCAACGGCAAGTGAATCCAATAGACGCCGTCCTTGAATACTTGATGGCGCAAACTCGTCCAGCGTTGGGAGTCGCTATCGCGCCATCCAAGGCTATGCAGGGACAACGTGTTCCCGGATCCCTGTTCAATCAATCGGAAGCCGACTTTGCCCAAGCGAGGGAACTCAAGTTCGATGGATTCAGAGCTGTCTTTCAGGCGTTTCGAGTACCTAACGAAGCTGTGAACGGTTGCATTGAATTGCCATTGAGACTCTGGATCTATTGGCAATTCCATTGTGAAGAAGCCATTCGCGTTGGTTTTGCAGCTCGCATCCGATGCGAATGAATTTCGACCCGGCTTGGCATAGACGACGTTGTTTGCGATAGGGGCGCCGTCACTGTAGGCGAGTCTTCCGGAAAACGTTTGTGTTCCATGGGGATAGAGTTCGGAGTCCCAGGGCAGGACCTCTCCAGCCTGCAGAGTGCGGGACTCGCACTGAATCCATTTGGCCTTGGGTTTTATTTTGAATCGCACTTCCCATTCGCCCGGTCGCAAGCCGTTTACCTGATACAAGCCATCGGAGCCTGCGTTCGCATAACGCTTGCTCTTGCCGGGACCCCTCAATTCTATTCGTGCGGCGTAAGCTTCCCCCAGTAGTGTCACGCGGCCCTGAATGGCTCCGCCTTGTTCAAGGTGGAGATCCCGGCTTAGCGAAGAATTGGGCTTTTCGGCAACGACCGCGCTGCCTTCCAGAGTGAAGTAGAGGAAATGGGACGCAAAAAGTGATCGGGGTTCTAGCCGTGGAACAAGATCGCGAAATTCGAAGTACCCGTTGTCGTTGCTCAGCGCAAATTTGGATCCAAATGGCCCTGGATGAAAGATTTGCCAGCTCGGCAAGTTGCAATCCAATGGGGGCGACTGGGCCTCTGCTTTCGTAAGGGTTACGACAGCGTGGGGCAAATACTTACCGCCGGGGTCAAATACGCGTCCGCCGACCTTGACGCCCCGCACCATTCGAATCTCCGGTCGCTTTGAAGTCAGAGCGGCAGCGTCCAAGTCAACTTGCATTGCGCAGTAGCCAGGTACGCTCACTCGATTCCAAGGCCTGTTGCGTTCCGGATTATTGCTAACCGTCCATTCAAATTCCCCAGCCTGATCGGCTGTGAGAATGCTACCAGTGTGAAGGGATGCAAAACCGACCGTTGCGCCTGCAAGCGGTTGTCCAGTTTCCCAATCGACAACGCGGTAGCGCACGCGCTTGCCGGCGGGCAACAAGAAATGGATCGAGCTGGTAGGGTCATTGACGGCAACCAATTTGTGCTCGGTGAGAAACCCATTCAGTTCGGCTGCCAATTGAACTTTTGTGCCGCTGTGCAGTCCAGATATTTCGAATCTGCCATTGCTGTCAGTCGTGCTCGTTTCGACTCGCTTGAAGGACTCCAGCCAATCCGCCAAACCTGGCTGATTGGGGAATGCCAAGCTTGCGTTCCAAACCCTCACGCCGCCCAAGGGAGTGCTTGACTGTTCCTCGAGTACTTGTCCGGTTAGTGCGGCACCACTTTGAAACTTGAGCTCGACACTTTCCCCCGGACGCGCTTCCAACTGTGCGTAAGGTCGGTTGGGCGCGACAGCGCAGAGAACATAGGTTTCGAATGCTTTCAACTGTTCGAACCGGAAGTAGCCCTCTCTGTCCGCAGTCGTTTCGATAACCGGCATTCCGATCCTGCCCGGCATGTTGCGAGTTAGGGCCACGACCGCTCCCGGGAACGCCTCCCCATCCGCATCCAGACAGCGCCCCTCGATGCTCGTGGAAAGGCTCAGGTTTCCTTTCGGAATTTGGCGGCTGGATATGGGCAGCGGACCAGCAAGAGGTGGAGGCGCAATCGCCGTTCGCTGCAGCTGCTCATCGGTGTCGACTGAAGAGGGTGTAAGCGCACGCACCCTCTGATCCAAACCTTGCTCTATTTGTGCTCGGTTATCGAACACCGGATCTGTTGCTTCACTCCAAGTCTCCAACAGTGCAGCCAGTATTGAAGCGCACATGACGAAGCACAAGATGATAGTGAATCGAGCTTTGGTTCTCATGGAATGCCCTCGAAGTCGATGCGCTCCCGCGCTTGCTCAATACTACGCATTTCACAGGTTTGCGTTTGTTTCGGCTGCAGACTCTCCCAGGTCCCACCTGGAGCAGCACTTAGGATGCTGCAGACGGGTAGCTTCCTGGCTTTATTAGAGATCCGACTGATGTGTGGTTGTGCCAGTGGGAGAGCTCTCGACAAGTGATCGATCCAATAAAGATGAGTATTGCTGCGTCCTCAAACCCGTACGTCTCTCAGCCGATTCGGATCTATCTGATTGCTCAAAAATTACTCTTCAGCACAAAGATCCCTGAGGAGGTCGAGGCCCACACGCAAAGTTTCGTCGCGTTCCGGGTCGGGGCCGATGCGCTCGTCCCGGCCGTGCCGAAGGAGGAATTGCTCGGCGGCATGTTGCAAATGCTGAGGCGGTTCGGAACGGCGCAGGCTGCGGCGCAATAGGGCCGCCAAACTTTCGTCAACGTACACCTGGCGATCGGGTGCAATGCCGCGCTTGTTGAAGGAGAGCCCACTGGGGGGCGTCATCGAGCCTGCGGTGATGCGAAAGCTGGAGCCGTCGGCAAACGTTCGCACGACTTGGAAAACGCCTTTTCCATAGGTTTTTTGGCCGACGATTGGAACGCCTCGCCTTTCGCGAAGCGTAGCGGCAAGCAGCTCCGCTGCGCTTGCGGTTTCGGCATCTACCAAGAGTACGAGTTTGGTGCTTTGGGAGATGGAGCTTAGATTCGCTCGGGATTCAATTTGCTGCCCCGTACGAGCAAACTCTTGGCTGACGAGCAGGCCGCCTTGCAGGAAGCAATCCGCGATCACGCCGAAGGCCTGAAGGTCGCCGCCGGGGTTGCCGCGCAGGTCCAAAATGAAATGTTCGATGCCAAGTTGCGGCAGTGATTTGAGGGCTGCCCGAAATTCTGTTGCAGCGGTCTCATTGAATGCAGCCAAATAGATGTAACCGAGCCGTTTCGACCGGTCGAGCACGCGCACCCAGCGCACATGCTGGTTTTTAGGGCGCTCGGGTTTGAATCCAATTTGGCGCTCCATGTCGTCAGGTGAGCGCAAATCCAGTCGCAGCCCGCGTTCGAGCGATGCACTGGCGAGAGAGCGGGCGGCCATGTGTGCGGGATCCGCAAAGGTATAGCCGTTGACGGCGATAATGCGGTCGCCCACTTGAACGCCGGCATCCATTGCGTCGGAGCGTTCCTGCCCATCAGCTGTTTCGCTGCGAATTGGATAAAGCACATGGGGTGCATCATTCACTACAACGAGTTCGAGACCGGCAGATTGCCAGGTGCCGTCCAGATCGTTCCCGACAGCGTAAGCCGGAAAGTATTCGGAGTGTGCGTCAAGTCCCTCGAACATCCCAATCAGGGCCTTATCCGCTAAAAGCTGACCGTCCAACGGCTCTTCGTATTCCGCTAGTAAGGCACGTCGAACAGCTAAGTACTTGCCGATTTCGGCGCGTTCCTCTGGGCTCAAACTCTGTGAGGGTCCGGCACAAGAGGTGAGGCAAGCAAGTGCGAGAAGTCCTGCGTGGACCAACATGCCGGTACGGCAATCAGACGTAGTGCGCATGCGTGACAACTCTAGCAAGTGGGGCCGGCCAGGCCGCGGAGACTTGGAAAATCAAAGCGGTGGCATGAATTCAAGCCGGCGGATCCCCTAGGTGCGAGCTTTCGTTCGCAAGGCTTTCAACGCCCGGCCAGGAAGCCGAAGCGCTGAAAGATGAACTCCGGCAAAATACGCACGATGCCCATGATGGGGCCCCAAATCGGAGTTAGGTAAACAACGTGCCGGCTTCCTTCCAGGGCTCGGCAAATGCCGCGCGCTACGGGTTGGGTTTTGCCGAACAGAGCGTGCTTGTTGTGGCCCTCGGTCATGGGGGTGTCGACCGGACCGAGTTTGATGTTGAGCACGTGGATCGGAAGTCCGTGGAAGCGACTGCGCAAACCCTGGAGGTAGCGAGTCAATCCGCCCTTCGCCGAGCCGTAGGTGTAGTTGCGTGGACGACCGCGTTCGCCTGCCACGGACGTGATCACGGCAATGCGTCCGTTTGCCTGTTGCTCAAGGCGCTGCGCAATGGGTATGAGCAATGAGATTGGGCTGATGAAATTCGTTTCTAGAATCTCCAGCGCGTGACCCCACTCGCTTTCAGAGCGGATTTGGTCGCCTAGCAAGCCGTGGGCGATAAGCACCACATCTACAGTCCCGCATGCCTCAAAGGCGCGCGAGATGCGCATTTCGTTGTGCTCAAGCTGATTGAGGTCGCCCGCCTCGATGCCCACAACAGCCTCTTCCAACTCGGTGGCTAAGGCATCCAGTTTCTCCGCACTGCGGGCGATGAGATAGAGCTTGTGGCCTTGATGGGCGTAGATGCGTGCGACATCGGCGGCCACGGCGGAGGTGGCGCCCAGGATCACGACGTTTTTGGATCGCATTGGCGTGGATACGTGCAGGCTCAAGGACCGCTTAGTAACGCGA
>JAJDES010000383.1 GCA_029259675.1 Planctomycetota bacterium | reverse complement strand
ATGTGCTGAGGGCGAGGGCGGAAGCTGGCGGTCGTCGGCCGCCTTGCAATTAGATCCTAGTTTATTCGCGGCCGAGGGGCGGCGCCGGTTCCGACGGCTCGGCATGGAAAAGCCCGGGACCCGCTCCTTCTCAAAATCAGCCACACGATTCGAGTTGGGACCGAAAGCGGAGGCCGGGCCCGCGGCCGGCGTGTCCTTGCAGGCTTGTCGGGCGCGATCGAAGTCGGGGCTGAATGCGGACTCGAAACATGGCAACAGTCTGTGCTGCGTTTGGTCAACGCTACCGGTCGCGACACGTTATGGTCTGTGCACGGGCCGGCCGCCAAAAAGAAGTTGCTCCGGTCAAACCGTTAATTCCGACCACAGGACTCAAGCGATTGCGATGGCCACCTCCGTTCACGAAGAGCTGCTGCGCTTGACGGCACGTCTTTGCCGGCAAGTTGACAAATTGAAATTCGCCGACCCTGTAGCGGTCGTGTACAACCCGCTGAAGTACGCCCGGCGCTCCTCCGAGGTTTACATCGAGCGCTTTGCAAAGCATACGCCCGAGGGTCTTTTGTTGGGGATGAACCCCGGGCCCTTCGGCATGGCGCAAACCGGAGTGCCCTTCGGGGAAGTGAGTCTTGTGCGCGATTGGATGGGCATTCAGGAGGCGGTCAAGGCACCCAAGGTCGTTCATCCCAAGCGACCGATCGACGGCTTCGATTGCACGCGCAGCGAGGTTAGCGGAGCGCGACTTTGGGGCTGGGCGAAAGAACGCTATGGCGAGCCGCAAGCCTTCTTCAAAGCCTTCTTCGTTTGGAATTACTGCCCGCTGTCGTTCATGGAAGAGTCGGGACGCAACCGAACGCCGGACAAGCTGCCCGCGGCCGAGCGCGATGAGCTCTTTCGAATTTGCGATAAGGCTCTGGTTGATGTCGTGCGCTGCTTGGAGCCCAAGCGTCTGATCGGAATCGGCGGATTCGCCGAAGCCCGCGCCCGCAAAGCCGCGGGGGGGGCACTGGAATCGATGGTGGATATCGGACGTGTCTTGCACCCAAGTCCCGCCAGCCCCCTGGCCAATCGCGGCTGGGCCGAGCATGCCGAGGCGGATCTCAAACGACTCGGCATCCGGCTCCCGGCGCGCGCGGGAGCTCGCAAGAAATCAGCGAAAGGGTCGCGCCAAAGTTAGGTCCTGGTGCCGGTACGAAGGACCCTTGCGCCCGCGGCCATAGAGTCGGTCGGGAATCGAAGCGGATCGAAACATACGCAAGCGCGCAAAGGTTTGTCCGTCTTCGACCAAAAAGGGCACATCGTGGGCGCGCACTTCCAAAACGGCTGGTGTCCCGGGCATTGGACCGTCCGCGGGGACTTGACCCTTTCGGGATTGCGCGTTGCCGTTTCCGACTTCTTCGTCCCATCCGAACCCGTTGTCGAAGAAGCCCGCGTAATTGTTGCGCAGCTCTCCGATGCCCACATCAACCGGCAGCATTTCCGCCGCGTATTGGGGTGGAATCCGAATTCGCTCGCGGCTGGCAAACAAGTAGAAGCGCCCGGGTTCGAGCACGCAGCGTTCCAAGAGAGGACTCAAGTCTCGGTTGCTTGAATTGGGATGGGGTGTCCCCGCTGTCGCGTGTATCGGCTGCCAAAATTCTTCGCGCGGATGCAGATGCGTCGCCTTGAATTGCACCACATCCGTGTGCAGGGCGGCGCGCCATGCAACGGGGTCTCTGCCGGCCAGTCCAAGCCGCACATGCATTCCACCCTCGTCGTCAAAGTGCATGTTCCTGCTGGGGATCGGGTGGTGTCCGTCAAAGGCGAGCGGCGTGGTTTCGTGTAATTCGAGCAATTCAGCGCTGCTCAGGGCGGCCGAGCCCGCTTGCAATCTCATCTGGCACAGGCGGTCGCCGCGCGTAAGGCGAACGGGAAACGACAGCGGAGCAATCTCGATCCACAACTTGCCGCTCCAGCCCGGCGGCGTTTCATCAAAGCGCGACCAGCCCGGAACGAGCACTCGCGTGAACAGATCGCAGGGGCCGGTGGAACTGCGCGGATTGAAGCGCCCGTGCATATCGGAAGGCAAATTCAGCTCTTCCTCGAGCTGGACCAAATAAACACATCCGCGCTCGAGCACAGCTCCCTCGCCTTCGAGTGAGAGGCGCGAACTCGAAAGCTCCTCCAGGCGGGTTTCGACCGGAACGCGCTCCGGCGTGAATCCGGCTCGGATTCGAAAAGCGGTCGAACCGAGCCGCAGGTCGATGCTGGCTGGCTGAATTTGATTGGCCTCGATGCTGAGGTCCGAGCTGGGGCAAAGAATGGCATCGCCGATGAGGGCGTGCAGGTCGCGATCCACGAGAATCGCTCCGCGCGGGGCAGCTCCGGCCCCGTGGGCGGCGCCGGTGCCTTGGAGTTGGGGATCGCCTTGGGGAATGCTCATCGAATGCTAGGTAGGGCGAATGGCGCTTGGGCGGTGCTCGGTGGGTGGGTTATGGCAACAGAGAGCGAATTGCGGTCGCTGCGCAATGACATTGCGGCCACCCGGTGACATTCAGCCTGTGAGGGTAACGGAAGCGAGATTGAAGCTGCCGGGCGTGACGAGGGCCCGCTATGAGCGATTTGGGAATGGATGCGGACCTATATATAGGGCGCGCGGAATGGGTGCGAGGGCCAATCCGTGTGGAGCGCCTATCGATCCGCTAAAGGCGGCCTCGCGCGCCGGGGCATGCTGCCCTTCGCAAGACGGCGGCTACACGAAGCCGGATCGATTAGGAGCCGGGGACGGACTCCTCTTTGGTGGCGATGGTTGCGGGCCCCGGCTAAACTCTTCCGCCACTTTTCCGCCCCAGGCACTCGGAGACGACCCGCCAAGGCTCCCACTAGGGGGCCGCAGCTCACGACTGGGGTCTGCGGCGCAATTTTGACTTCGGTTCCGGTTCCCGGGCCATTCCAGAGCGACTTACCAACCAAAGGATCCCCCCAACCCGGAGCCGCCGGCCGTTTGAGTTCCAGCTCAAGCGCGTCGCGACTCGCCGGGGTAAAGCGGTGGTCCGCGCCAGTTCATCGATGAAGATCCACGAATTCCAGGCCAAGGAACTCCTGCGCGGTTTCGGCCTCGCGGTACCGCGCGGGGTGGAATGCACCACTGCCGAAGCAGCCGAAAAGGCCCACACGGAGCTCGGCACTCCCGTTACCGTCGTCAAAGCACAAATCCACGCCGGTGGCCGCGGCAAGGCCGGCGGAGTCAAGGTGGTCAAAAGTGCCGCGGAAGCACTCAGCGCAGCCAAGGAGATCCTGGGCAAAACCCTGGTCACCCATCAAACCGGTCCCGCGGGACAGCTTGTGCGTCGGTTGTGGGTTGAGGAGGGATCGGATATCGATTCGGAGTTCTACATCGGAATCGCTATCGATCGCGAAACGCAGACTCCGGTCATGATGGCCTCGTCTGAGGGCGGCATGGAAATCGAAGTGGTGGCCGAAGAGAGCCCCGAAAAGATTTTGCGCGCACCCTTCTCGCCCTCACTCGGATTGGATGAGGGTGAGGCCTACCGCCTGGCCGAAGGCATTGGTCTCGACGGTGCTTTGGTCGACAAGGGCGCTGAATTCATGATGAAGCTGGCCAAGGCTTTTTGCGAATTGGACTGCTCCTTGGCCGAAATCAACCCCTTGGTCACGACCAAGGGCGGCGACGTGTTGGCGCTGGATGCCAAGATCAACTTCGACTCCAACGGGCTCTTTCGCCATCCGGAGTTGGAGGCTTTGCGCGATGAGCACGAGGAAGATCCACGCGAGTTGGAAGCTGCCAAGTTTGACCTTTCCTACATTGCCTTGGACGGCAACATCGGTTGCATGGTCAACGGCGCGGGACTTGCCATGGCCACCATGGATGTGATCAAACTGCACGGTGGGGAGCCGGCCAACTTCCTGGACGTCGGCGGCGGCGCCACCAAGGAACGCGTCACCACGGCCTTCAAGATCATCCTGTCGGACGAGA
>JAJDES010000382.1 GCA_029259675.1 Planctomycetota bacterium | reverse complement strand
GTTTGAATCCGAGTACGGATGGAGCGGAGTTTCATCCTCAGGGGCTCCTTGGTCAGTTCTTCGTGATGCGAAACGGCGACCCTAGGTCTCTTGCTTCGCGGTTTGGGTGATGGGGGTTCGAGGTCCTTGGATCTCGAACCGGAATGTGTGACGCGTGGACTAGATCAGAGAGTACCGAGCAGAGCGTGGGCCCTTTGAACCCAGAGCGTATCGGAGTACTGGTTAAGCACGGTTTCGACCCAAGCGCGAGCCTGGGAGCGCGAATCGGAATCTGGAAGGTTCAAAGCACACTCGGCCAAGCCGAGCAGGGCACGGGCCACGCGATCGCGGTCCGTGTGGTCGAGACTGGAGACAATGGCCAGTTCAATTTGGGCCGGTCGATACTGGCCTTCTTTGGCCAATGCAAGGCCGAGGCCAAGGCGCGCTCCGAAGGTCAGAGCAGCGGTAGACAGGCGCGAGCTTTCGTCGGAAGCCGTGGTAGCGCCATTCAGTTGTTCGCGAAAGAAATCCACCGCGCGGCTGGAATTGCCGCCCGCCAGGAGGGCAAAGCCCTCTCCCAAGCGAGCGCTGGCTTGAATCGCGAGCATATCGCTGTAGTTGCGATCCTCTTCGGTCATGCCGGCGATCAAGCCCGGCAGATTGGAGGTCATGCGCTGAAAAATTTCGCGCGCTTCCTGGGTCATGCCCGCTTCCAAGTAGGCCGATGCGCCGCGCAAGCCTGATTTGTAACCGAGCACAATGCCGTATCCCTCCGAGGGCACGGAATTGGTTACTTCGTCATAGATGGCTTGAAATAGGGCTCCGGCGGCGGCGGCGTCACCGGACAGGAACCGCGCAGTCGCTTGGATGTAACGGCCCAGGGGGACTTCTCGATTCTTGGGGAAATCCTCAAGGAAGCGAGAGGCCTCACGATCCGCGTCCGCAAAGGCACTGCTGTCCACGCTGCCCACATACAACAATGCCTGTGCAGCCCGCAGTCGCGCTGCGGCTTGGACAACATTGCGGTCGCTTTCACCGGCGGCGAGCCGGTATTTTGCCGCGGCCTCTGCGTAGCTCCGTAGCTCGAAGTAATTTTTGGCTTCGCGGAAAGATGACGGCACGCTGCCGAATGTGATGTGCGCGATTCGATCGGCGTCGAAGCGCTCGTCGCCGACAGCGACACCACTGAGGTTGTTTTCGGTTAAGACGCCGCTGACGGGTCGCAAGGCTCCGCTCTCTTCGCGCACAAAAACTTGATCCGGCTGATTCTGTTTGGCAACGAAATGGGTCCTGGGCGCGAACGCAATGGACGATGAGAGTGGTTCCGCCGCCAAAGCAGGTGCCGCAGAGTTGAGGGCGCCGAATGCGGTTGAGCAAAGCAGGCAAGCGCCCATAAAGACGGAAGCGGTGCGCCCGCGCAATGCAACTGCGGCGCTCGTGAGTTTGGGTCCCACGATTCTCATCGCGTCACCGTCGGCTGATTCCAATGTGGCCTTTCCGAATGTGGCCATTCCGAATGTGGCCATTCCGAATGTGGATTGCCCAGAGGGAAGGCGGACGCCCGGCAGTAGCTTGACTGCGGGCAAGTCGGAGGGGACCAAACCTGCGCGCCGCAGCTCATGCTGTCGAATTACGTGATGGGTGCTGTTTTTCATGGAAAGGCGGACCATTCTAGCCGGGGGGCCGGGGGTCACAACTGTCGATCAGGTCACGATCCGTCGCGATGGGGCTGCAGGCCCCCCAAACGGACGGGCTGGGTCGCTGCTGGGGTTGCGGTGGCGCTGGATCATTCTGTGAATAAGCCTTAGCCCTCCCACCTGACCGTGAAGCCCAGCGATTGATGATTCCATGCCGTCTGATTCGTGGAAATGTGGGCCGGGCCGGGATTGGGGGGGGCCCGAATGGAGGACCGGATGGAGGACCGGATGGAGGACCGGTGAAACTTCGCCGGGCCCGAGTTGCAGTCCGGGATTTGGGGGATTTTGCTTGGGAGGGGTAGACGGGGGCCCGTCACTGGGGGCTCCGACAGGTTTGTGCTGGCGCAGCCTGACTATCGCTGCTTGCGGATGTCCGGTTGGTGCTAAAGCTTGCGCAGTAGCCAGAGGTATTTCTGACGCAGGGAATCATCTCCGTCGCAGGAGGGAGTCATTTGCTCAAGGTTGTCGCCCAGGTCACTTCGCATTTGATCGATTTGGCGCTTGGCGGATTCGAGCTTGGAGCTGTCGAAGGAGCCCCATTGGTAATAGCCGTAGGCCAAATCAAACTTGATGCCGTACCAGGGGCATTCCCAACGGTCCGTGGAGTTGGCGATGGTGTCGATGATCTTGCAGGCGCGCTCGATCGATTCAGCGTCGCCCACCCCGGGGATTTCGATGATTTCAGAGCCTTGGCTCTCAACCCAGCCACAAACGGCTCGAGCGAAATTCGAAGCGGTGCTGCGGCTGGGCTTGCGATCGGGATTTTCGTCAGTCGGCACCAGTTGCATCAAGATATCTGCGGCCTCCGCTACCTGGTGTTGTTCCAAGAGGGCGTGGGCCAAGTCGGGCCAAACCCCGTGGGTCAACGCTTTTTCATCTCCATCAATGGAATCGGTTGCGAAGTTCGCCGTTGCTTGGCGCAAAACTCGTTCGGCTTCGGGCCAATTCTTCAGTTCCGTCCAAAGCGCTGCTTCCTTGCGCATCCAACTCAGTTGGGGCTTGGGAGCCAGATCGTTGTAGATCCGGAGCATCTCGGACATGCGCGGTAGCAATTCTTCACTGCGCGCTTGGTTGCCCGCTTCAATCGCTGCGGTGCGATTCTCCTCAAGCACGCCGTAGATTTTGTTGGCTCCGACACCTGTGTAATTGTGACGGGGGAATTCGGCCAACAGAATGTCCAAAGTCGCTTTCGCGTCGTCGTATCTTTCGAGCGCGAGGTTGCTCCGCAGCGTTATGTAGAGGGCTTTGGCAGCAAAGTCTTTTTGATCGGGGAAATCCTCGTGATAGGTCCCGAGCCACTTGACGGTTTCTTCGTAGGAGCCCTCACCGCGCTCCGCTTGGGCAAAATGAATGGCACCGCCGTAATAAACAGCCAGGCCGCGCGCTTCGGTGCGGCGCAGGATGCGGGTCGTGTCCGTGGTCTGGTTCACGGGGTCACTCAGGTAATCGTTGAGGTAGGCGTTGAGCTCGCTCAGGGCCTGATCCGAGTCACCGAGTTTGTGGCTGCAAACTGCAATGTATACGAGGGCCTTCTCGTAGTTTTTGGCGTCGCCGGGGACATCGCCGAACTGCGCCCGCGCAAGCTCGTAGTCCTTGGCGTCGTACTTCTGCTTGGCTTGCTTGAAGACAATGTCGCCGGCATCGTCCTTGTTGTGCTTCAGGATGGCTTCTTCGGATTGCACAAATAGCCGGTCAAGCGTGGCGTCGGAGCCGGCTTTGGATTTCACAACGCGCATGCTGTTGTTGAAGTCTTTGGCGTTCTTGACGTCGTACTCAGGATCGCCGACCCAATGGGAATCGAGTCCCGAGCTATAGACCATGGCCGCCTCAAGCGGGCGGTCGAGCTTGGTCAGGCAGCGTCCCAGGTGCCACAGGGCGCGCGGTCCGACGTTGATGCGGGTGGCTTGGTCTTGGTTCTCCAGCGAGGCGAGTACGCGTTTGAAAGCCGGAATGGCTTGGGCGTAATCCTGGTTGAAGTAATCACCCTGGGCAGCTTCGAACAAGATGTCGGGCGCAACTTGCACACCGGGCCGATTGATCAAGTCGGAGATGGTTCGTTGGGCCATCACCTTGAGGATGTTGTTCTGGTTCTCGCGATTGACGTCCTGGGCGATGATCAGCGCCAGGTCCATGGCTCCGCGCGATTCGCGGGCGCTCTTAAAGCCTGCCTTGCGCATGTCGTCGCGCGTTTGGAACCACTCGTATTCGCCTTGCTTGCCGCCGACGTAGCCGCCGGAGTTCATCAACACCTTGGCAACTTCCAGACGGGATAGATGTCCGTTGGCGGAGACGGCGAAACCGTATTCATTTTGAATGTTGAGAAAGTGAATTCCCCAGTTGCAGGCTTCGGCCGTTTCGGCGGCATTGGCCAAGGCGATGACCAAATCGTTCATGCCCAGCTCGAGGAAATTCCAGTGAACGTCGAGCTCGGATTGGGACTTGCCTTCGAACACTCTCTTGCGCATGTCCCTATCGCGCGGGACTGCGGATTGGCAAACGTACTCGAGGAAGCTGACGGCGTCTTCCCAAAGGCCCTGGGCCGAGTAAACATTGCCCAACAACAGGTAAGCGTGCAGGCCCCAATAGGATGTTTCGCCGGCATCCAATGCCAACTCTTCAAGTGTGCGCCCGGCCTCATCAAATTGGGCTTCTCCCAAATCGGAATTGCGGCCCAAGGTCAAGCGCATCTGGGCCGCGTTGAGCATCAACTTGTGGCGCTCATTGGCCAAGGCTTTGAACGGACGATCGTCGTCGCGCGCGTAGTCGATTTCGGCCTTGAGTGAATCAATGAGATCAAGGGTGCGAAAGATTGCGTCGTTGAGGACTTCGCTCATGTTCGCCTTGAGCTCGGCGGCTCGCTCGCCGACGGCGGACTCCAGTTGCCGTCCGACATCGCGACCGTAAACGCTGGCCAAGTCAATCAAGTCCAGTTCGGCTGATTCGCGCTTGTCCGAAGTTAGGTTTTCGTCAACGAAATCGCGATAGGAGTTGATGGCCTTGAGGAAGATGGCTTGACGCTTGTTCTCGTCGCGCTCGTAGCGAGCTCCGCTGGAGTAGACCTCGCAGCGAGCCAACTCCAACTCTTGCTCTAGCTTGTCGCTTGTGCTGCCGGAATTGGCCACGTCATCGAGCACTTTTTCCGCCAACTCAATGAATTGCCATTGAGTGGCCAGGCCCTTGGCGAACTCAATTTCCTCCTGGGCTCGGCGTTCCGAGCTTTGGGGGATACTCGTCGCGGCGTGGGCCGCAAGACCCAAGAGGCAACTGGCCAGGGCTGCGGGCAGCGCGCGGGCACAGCTGCAAATAAAGGAGCGTTTGGCTTGAAGAGTCATGGCGATGTTCGGTGCCCGGAAGGATGTTGGGCCGTGGGGTCCCGGGGCGGGCATGCGTTGCGGCTATCGAATTTACAGTTGCTCGTGTCGAAGAGATCCCGTGTGCGTGCGGCTGGTGGCACCGCGCGCACTGGGAGCGATCTCGGGTGTTGTTCTGCTGCAATGGGTGCGTGCCTTTGGGGCGGCGTCCATGCAGATGATTTTGCGGGCCGAATTGCGTCGGGGTTGCTCACAAAGCCGCGGGGGACCTGACTTATTGATTATGCCTGGCGTAGGGGGCTGCCGGGGTGGTGTGCATGCGGGCGGATCTGTGGGCGCTCAGCAGCGGCGACCTGGCGCCCCAATGAGTCAGCGCCGTTTTGTGGTCCAGCACCGAATGTGGGCCTCTGAGCGTGGGGGAGTGAGTCAGTTGTGGATGTCAGGTACTCGCCTTGGGTATCCGATAAATGCCAAGAAGTTTCGCTGGGAGCCGAGCCTTGGATGAAGTGTTGGGCTCGGGCGGCCCCAGTGTCGCCAATCGGGGAGCCGGTCGGGGGGGCAATCGGCGCGGCCTCGATGGGTGTCGCGCCCATTTGTGTGGGCTGCCTCCTGGAGCGGGCGACGATTCAGGGCTCCCGATCGCAATTGCGGTCTTCGACGGGCCCTGCGGATTCCCGGGGCCAACCCAATAGAAATCGGGCCCGGTTGCGAATGGCGACCGGGCCCGTTGGAGAGCTAGCGCAACATTGTTGCGCCCATCTGGGCCGGAGTCGGCTCGTGCTCCTCGGGGATCACAATCGTGGCCTTGAGCAAGATCAAGAGCTTGCGGTTGGTCACGAAGTTGCCCTTGCGATTGAAGATGAAGGACAGGAAGGGAATCTTGTTCAGGATCGGAATGCCCGATTCGAAGTTCTTCTCTTCGTGAATCTTCTGGCCGCCCAAAAGAACTGTCGATCCATCGGGCATCGGAACCGATGTGCGCACGCGGGAGATTTGCAACTCCGGCAACTGAATCGTAATGCCCGAACCGCCGCCGAGGCTGGTGGTGAACTCGGGAATGGGCCTTGTCAGCTCGGCCACTGTGGGGCGGACTTCCAGCACGATGTAGCGCCGGTCTGCTGAAACCACAGGGCGCACATCGAGGATCACTCCGTCCTCGACCACGCGAATGATCGGGTCGGCGATACTGGACGCTTGCGCGATCTCAACGTCGTAGTCCTGGATGTAGGCGATCTGGTTCAAGATCGTCAAGTTGGCGCGCGCCGTGTTGAAGACCAAGATCGTGGGGGAGGTGACGATTTCAACTCGCTCGGACTTGCTGACCGCGCGCAGAATCATCTCCATCTGCAGGTCGCTCAAGTAAGTCCACTGGAATGACAATCCACCTTGGGTCGTCAGCACATCCTCATCACCTAGGTCGCTGTCGAAAAGGTTTTCAACGCGCGAGCGAACATCGCCGTTGTCGCCCAGGTCGTAGAAGGCTCCGAGGTCGGAGTCCTGTCCGATCTCCGCGCCCAGTTCGGATTGTGCCGTGGCGTCGCCGAAGTCATTGAAGAACTCGTTGGAGCCCAGGCCGGGCGAACCGAGGCCGCGGAAGTCGATGCCGATGTCCTCGAGGAAGTTGTCTTCGACTTTGAGGAAGCGCGCTTCGATCTCGACCATGATGCCGGCCGCCTCGCGCAGGCCGTCGAGCAGTTCCTCAATCAGCTGGTGAACTTCGGGCGTTTGGTTCACAACCAAAGTGCCGCCGTCGGTGACCTGGCTGGTGTTGTTGGGGTCGGCGTCCCAGGACTCCGGTGCGATGTTGTCGCGAATCAGGGTGTCGAGGGTGTCGCTGGTGACAACCAGGGCTTCGCGCTCTTCAAAGTCTTCCTCGGGCAACTCAATGTCGCCGGAGGGAATGACGTTGATCTCGCGGCCGGGGAAATCGGTGACGGGACGAATCAGGTCGCGCACGTCGTAGAAGCGCAGGACTTGTCCGCCGATCAACTCCTCGATCGTGACGAACTTCACGACGCCGCCTTCCACTTTCCAGCCGATGTACTCGCTGGTTTCGGAGATCAAATCCAAAACCTTGCGAACGCTGCGGTTGGGCAGGTTGAGGTTCACGGCGGTTTCGTCTTCGCCCAGGTCCTCGGACACTTGCGTGCTGATCAGGAAGTTGATGCCCGTGGTCTGTTGCAGGTAGGTCGCAACTTCTTCGAGCGGGGCGCCTTCGCCGTCTTCACCAAAGCGAGCTTGAATGTGAACTGAGGCCAAGCGATCGAGGATGACTTGATTCTCGTCGGCCTGTGAATTGGATTCGTTTCTGAACTCGGTGTTCGGCTTGCGGCGCTTGACCATTTCCCAACGCTTGAGGTCGTCAAAGACCAAAATCTCGTTTTGGATGACGGCCGACGTTTCAAGCTCTTGGAAAGTGCGCACCCATTGCTCGTGCATGTTGCGCCGATTGGACTCGTTCGTGGAACGGTGTCGCGCGGCGGCCGCGATGTCGCGCAGCTCGATGGCAAACTCGTTGCCCGGATCCTGCAGCAGGATTTGGCGCGCCAAACTCTCCGCCATGGAGTAATTCTCGCGTTGGAACTCGGCATTGGCCTTGCCGTAGAGGCGTCCGAGCAATTCTTCGCGCTGGTTGCGCTTTTCGGCTTCGGCTTCCTCTTGAGCTTCTTTGGCCAGCATGCGCTGGGCTTCCAACTCGCTCTGGCGCGCTGCGGCCTGAGCTTCGAGGGCCGAGTCGATTCGACCGCGGATGATCATCAAATCGAAGTCGTCGTCGGCGATCAGCGGATTGCTGCGCAGGATCAATTCAGCTCGGCGCAGGGCGGCAATGGCGGCGGCGGGATCACCAGCGGCCATGGCGCGTTCACTTTCGGCGACCGCTACGGAGACCTCTAGCCGAGCTTGCGCGCGGCGCACGCGTTCGCGGTCCACTTGATCTTCAAAGTAGTCTTCGGCTTGGGCGTAGCCGTTGCCCATCAAGGCTTGCACGCGTCGCACTCCGGCGCGGGCTTCCTGATTTGAGGGCATCAGGTCCATCGCGGCCGAAAATTGTTTGAGCGCGGCGGGCATGTCGGCTCGCTCCAGGGCGGCCTGTCCGCGTTGCACATACTCGGCCGACAAGGTCTCTTGCTTGTCGCGCAAGAGTTGCTGGCGCCTAGCTTCGCTTTGCAACAGATCCGCGGAATCTTGCGCGGATGCAGTCGCCGCAGGCGGCTGATTGCTGCCGGACGCGATCGGCGCGGCGCCAGAAGCCGCTGCCAAGGTCAAAGTCGCCGCTTCACTCGCGGGCACAGGAAGTGCCGCGGAGGGATTGGATGACGTCGGATTGGGCGAGGCTTCCCCTGCGTAAGTTTCCGCAACGGGCAGTCCGGCTTCAGTCGACGAATCGGCTGATTGGCAGGCCCAAATGGGAATCGAAACGGGGATAAGAAGCAGGGGGAGTGTCAGAGAGCGAAAGCGCATGGCGGGGATGGGGCTTTCTCTTGGAGTAACGAACTCGATGGATAGCAATAAAGGGCGCGCGACATTGACCTCGCTCGGACTTCGTACTTCTCAACTCGATGGAATCCGCGCCGGTGCGCACGCAAGGCGCGCGTTGGCGTCGAAGTTGTTCGATGCATGAGGAGCTGGCTTCCTCGATCATTCGCGTTCAAGCACTTGGATGAGCTTGGGCGCGCTCGCGACCTACTTGAAAATCAGGGGACCTCTTTTAATGAAGTCCGCGAAACTCAAGACGTAGTCGCGCAGAGCGAGGGGCGACGAGCCGTGATTGGGTGTCGAAAAGAGCGTGGGAGCCGGCCGTGACGCGCACGGCTTTGTTGCACAGCGCAAGGCGCTCAGCAAGCCAGTCCCATCGCTCGCGGCGATGCCAACCTCCAACGTGGCGCGGACCAAGGACTCGGTTGGAGCCCACAGAACCGAAACACCCCCCTGAATTGCTTGTCTCAACAGCGCTTACGCCGCGTTCCTAGAAGGCCGCAGAAGATATCCGGGGTCCTTCCAGGGGTCAACCGAGGGGCTACCCAGGTCTGGCTAGGTGGTTACCCCAAGGCTTCATCGAGGATCCCATTAATTACAGGGTTTGGCGGGTACTGCGGGATCTGGGAGAGGCTGGGAGCTGCGAACGGCGGCTGGGAGAGGGGCTTGCGAGGTCCAGGGCTGGCCCTCGAATCATGTTGAACCGGGCCCGGCGAAGGTCCAATAACCACTGTTGTGGGCGCGCCGCGGCCGTGGGCCGGGGGTCACTGGCGTGATTGGACCCGTTTCCTCGATGGAAGCGCATTTTGGCCCAGCACGGACCTGCGCCCGCCCGGGCTTGCCAAGCTTGCCATTGAGGCTGTGGGCCCCTAAGTGCCTATTATATGGATACTAATTGGGCATTAGGGTGCCATTGTCACCCGATCGATGCCGGCGTTGTACGGCGGCGACTTGCTACTTTCCGCGCGGCTTGAGCCCCAGCTCGGTCATGGCGAGCTGGATGTCGGTCCAGCACTTGGATTTCATGTGCGGGCTGCGCAGGAGAAAGGCGGGGTGGTAGGTCGGCACGAATTTTCGACCACCGCGCTCGTGAATGCGCCCGCGCAACTGGCCCATGGTCGAATCGGACTGCAGCAAGTGACAGGCCGCGTGGCGCCCCAGGGGAATCACGACTTTTGGATCGAGCAGTTCAATCTGGCGGTCCAAGAATGGTGTGCACAGGGCCTTCTCGATCGGTTTCGGGTCCCGGTTGTCCGGTGGCCGGCACTTGAGCACGTTGGCGATCGTGACTTCGCTGCGGCTGATGCCCATGCCCTTTTCGATGATGTCGGTCAAAAGCTTGCCCGCTTTACCGACGAAGGGCAGTCCCTCGCGATCCTCATCGGCTCCGGGCGCCTCGCCCACGAACAGCACGCCGCGCGACCCTTGCCCGTCCTGGAAGACGGTTTGGGTGCGGGTCTTGCAGAGGTCGCAAGCAGTGCATTTGGCCACTTCGGCGCGCAACTCTTCCAAATTTTGGCAGGCGGCTGCCCGTGCGCGAATTTGATCGGGGGTGACGCCGCCGGGACCCGTTTCGGCATCGGACGGAGTCCGGCCCCGGGGCGCACTCGGTGCGGAGTGAGCCCTTCCGGGTTCGGCCGAATCGGACGGTGCTCGCCCGCTCGGGATGGGCGAGCCGGTGCTTCGCTCCGGACCCGACTCAGGCGCTGCCGTTTCCATCCGCAACCCATCCGGTATCGGATAGCGCTTGAGGCCCCGGTTGCGCGTGCGGCGAGTGAAGCGGCGCAGGTCGCGCGTTAGCTGGGCCAAATCCTGGGCAACGCTGGGGGCCGGCCCGCTGTTCTGTTGGGGATCCTGGGCTGCCGGTTCGAGTTCTTGCACGAATGGGCCCCCTAGTTTGGTCGGCCGGCGGCGGCAGTTGTTCCGATGGGCGACGGAACATGCGCGGAGGCCGGGTTTTGGGCTCCACCCGCTCTGTGGCCCACCAGCTGCACGTTGCCATCGGCATCCTTTTCAGCGGCAAGCGTTACGTGGGCCACGGCCGGGGGAGGACCGCTGTATTGCTCAGGGATGACGCGCACGCGCTGATAGCGCCCGCACAAGCCCGACCAACCCTCGAGCACAACGCGCTCATCCATGCCGTGCATGGAGAGCATGTACTCGTTCTTCAGTTCCGCGGCGAGCTCCGACAGCCTGGCGCGGCGGTCCCGCACCTCTTCCTTGGAGGGCAAATCCCGGGGCTGAGCCGCCGCTGTTCCCGGTCGCGGCGAAAAGGGGAAAACGTGCACACGGGCCAATTTGGCCTCGCGCACGGTGTTTAACGTGTTTTGGAAGTTGTGCTCCGCTTCGCCATCGAAACCGACCAACACATCTGCGGTAAAGGCCGGATTGTCGAGCGCGGCGCGGATGTTTTCGCAGGCGGCGAGGTATTCGTCCGAACCGTACCAGCGATTCATTTTGATCAAGACCTCGTCGTCACCCGATTGCAGCGGCATGTGCAGGTGCGCCGCAATGCGGCCTGGGTGCGCGGCCATGGCGGCCAATACCGGGCCGTCAACCTCGGTGGCTTCAATGGAGGAGAGTCGCAAACGCCAATCGCGATTGACGGAGCCCCGAATCTCAATCGAAGCCAAGGCGTGCAGCAAATCACCCAGGCCCTGGCGCGGGTTCGCGTCGAGTCCCCAGTGCCCGATGTGAATGCCGCAGAGCACGATTTCCGTGAAACCGTTTTCAAGCAAAGCCGTGATTTCGGCCTGCAATTCGGGAATCGGGCGCGATTTGCTGCGGCCGCGCACGCGCGGGATGAGGCAGAACGAGCAGGCTCGATCGCAGCCATCCTGGATCTTCACAAAGGCGCGCGTATGCCCGGCAAAGGCTGTGATCCCGGCCGGTATGCCGAGCTCCTCCGGATCGAGTTCCTCGCCGAGCTGACGCAGGAAATGGGCCGGCCGCTTGGCGTCGCCATTGCCAAGTACCCACTCGACGCCGGGCATTTCGCGCAGCAATTCGGGTTCATCCTCAGCCAGGCAACCCGTTACGGCGATTTTCAGCGAGGAATTTTCGCGGTGGGCGCGGCGGATGGCCTGTCGCGCTTTGCGACCGGCTTCGGCGGTAACAGTGCAGGTGTTGACCACTAGGAGGTCATCCTGACCACGGGCTCCGCCCTCCTGCCAGCCCCGCCTAACGAGGGCTTCGCGCAGAAGCTGCGAATCGTATTGGTTGGCTTTGCAGCCAAAGGTGAGGAAGCGAACACTGCGCACGGCGCGGGAAGTCTAAAGACTCGTACAATCTTCAGCCTATGCCTTTCTTGATTGCACTTTTGCTTGCTCTCATTTGCGCTTCCTGCGGAGATTCCGAAAGCGATGCCAGGGGCCCTGCGGCGCAGCATTCCAAATCCAGCGAAATCGCGCTGGCGGCTTCCAAACAGGGCTCATTGCTGGCGCCCGGGACCGAAGTCGATGCCTCGCTCGAGCCCGTTTATCGGGCCGTTGAAAGCGGCGACTTGGAATTGGCCCTGGGTCTTTTGAGCGCCCACGCAGGCCGGCGCGGGGCCGAGGGCATGTTGTTGGAGGCTCGCATCGCAGAAATGCGGGGGGACGCCATCGCCGCCCTGCGCACGGTGGAGGCCGCGCGTCGGGCCTTCCCGGCCGAGGGACGGGTGTATGCCACCGCAGCGGAGATTTACACCTTCATGGGCCGCTTGGATTCCGCCCAATCGGAAATCGAGCGAGGCCTGCGCGCCGCCGGCCGAACGCCGGAATTGGAACGGGCCCGTGGCATTTATCTCATTTCGCGCCCGGGCGGCGCGGTGGAGGGACTGGCCAGCTTGCTGCGCGCCCTTGCGGTCGAGCCGGACCTGCCGTTCGCCCAACGCGCTTTGCTAGAGGCCTACCGCTTGGTAGCTGCCACGCGATTGCGCGAGCAGCAACACCTGGAGGCTTTGAAGTTGGCGGGCGAGGGACTGAAGTTGGCTCCGATGGACTTGGAATTGTCACTCGTCAAGGCCGACGCTTACGCCGCCATGGGCGCGCCGGAGCGCTCATTGAAGGTGTACGAGGAACTGCTAGGCGCGAATTATCCGGTTGAGGACCAAGCGGCCCAGATGGCGTGGCGCGCGGGCATGACTTCACTATTGGTGGACGACCTCGAAGCCGCACTCACCCTGTGGTTGCGCGCGCGCGAATTGGGACTGCCCGAAGGGGAATTCGGCAGTGCCGAGAAGATCATGATTCGCGAAGCGGAGGCCTGTGTGCGGCGCGGAGTCGAAAGCTACGCGCTAGCCGATTGGATCGGTGCCCGCGAGCTATTCGAGCGCGCCCTGCTTTACGAACCCGGGAACCTCGCCGCGGAGAATCACCTGGCTGTGACGCTTGCGCAGCTCGGAGACATGCCGGGCGCCATTGGGCACTGGGAGAGCGTTGTTGAACTGTTGCGCCGCGAATCGATCGAACCGCCGGAACCCGTACATCTCAACTTGGCTCGAGCACTGCACGCAGAGGGTCTCGATCAACGTGCGCGCACGGTGCTTGAGCGCGGCTTGTCGGAATGGCCGCGCGAAGACTGGGATGCTGAAACACGCGAACTCTTGGCGGCCCTAGAGTAATCACCGGAGTGAGGCCGGTCGTGCATTCGGTAAAGCAATACGAACGGCGCCGATTCGGGGCGTACGGCGTCTTTTGGTGCGACGCAGAGAGGCCCGCAGCAACGCACAGACCCATGGACTTGGGTGTTCAAACTCAAGGCTCGCGCTGAAACTTTGCTTGTCGCGGCCTACTGCGCCTTTGCTTCGAGTGGCTGCGTGCCGCCCTTGTCGCGATACAGGGCGTAGTTGGCCTGGGCGGCATCAGTGCGGCCGGCTGCGAGGTGAATGCGTGCCAGATTCAGGTAGGTCCCGATCAATTCGGGTTGATTGGCTTGGCCGTTTTCTACGAGAACTTCAAAATCGCGTTTGGCTTGCTCGGGCCGGCTGACTTGCAAATGCAACAGCGCCCGGTTGTAGCGCGACGGTCCATGGCCGGGATCGGCAATGAGCGTTCGATCGTAGCACTTCCCAGCCGATGCAAAATCGCCTGCCATGCGTCTGATTTCGCCCAAGTGAAACCAGCCGCGGGCAAAATCGGGATGCTCTTGAACAAGCTGTTCCAGGTGCGGTTGGGCCCTGTCGAATTGCTTCACTTCCATCCAAGTGAGAGCCAAACCGAGCCGCGGAAGGGGGTCGTTCGGCGTGCGCTCAACCTGCAGGCGACGTGCGCGCAAGACACCGTTCCAGTTGGACAAGTAGCTGCCGCGCTCCATGCACTGCCGGGCGCGCTCGGAGTCGCGCAGTTCAAGTGCGCGACTGGCAAGCAGGTGCCAGGCGGAGTCCGCATCGGGGTGCAGGGGTGCCAAGCGCAGAAATTCTTCGCACAGGGGCGCTGCATTTTGAAGCGAACCCGAACGTGCCAGTGCGCGCGCCGCGTACAGCCAACTTTCGGGCAGTTGGGCGTGGCGCACGGGATAGCGCGCGCCGCTGCGCGTCAGCAGCAAATCCAATACCTGCTGCAATTGGTCGCGTTGGAGCAATTGCCTGGCTTGCTCCAGTTCGAGCCAGGGGCGCTCGGCTGTGCTGAGCGCAGCGCCGAGTAGCTTGGCCGAAGCCTCTTCTTCACCTCCGTCAAATAGTGCGCGCGCGACAAGTGCGTGGGCTTCCCCGTTGACTGCTAAGAGTCCGCCCTCAGCCAATGCGGGCATACCTAGGGCAACCAGTTCGGCCGGGAAGTCGAGTTGTTGCAGTCGGCGCAGCCTGTTCAACAAATCTTGAGCGGGCTGCGCAAGTGCGTCTGCGGAGTCTTGCGTTGTTGATGCCGTGCCTGTTGGTGCCGGGCTTTGGGCTTGCAACGCGAGTGCACTGCTCGCATCCATCGTCTCCTCACTCTGCGTGCAAGCGTTTGTTTGCATCGGCGCACTGAGGCTGCAGGCGGCGAGCATGAGCGAACGAAAGTTCAGCGAGCTTACGGTCCGTGACTTCATCAGTTGAATTCCTCGCTTTTGATTAGTCCGCTTCCCTCTCGAATCCACAGGCGCCTGTTTGCTTCGCCGGCCGGCAAGCGTTCCACCGCGCCCGAGGGCCAGAGCACTTGAATTTCCTGATAGCCGCTACTTTGGCCGAGTCCGAAGAAGAGGCTCGGGCTGGATGCGGATTGAAATCCGGTTGCGGTGCGCACTTCGCACAGGAGTGCGAATGGAGCTTGCGAATTGCCTTCCACTTGATTGGGTACGACGACGACGCGAGCTCCGTTGGCATCGCGCGGCGTTTGCCGCGCCGAATCAGGATTGGGCAACGAGGGCCCCTCGAGCCGAATAACCAGTCGCTTGTTGTCCACTTCGTCGCCCAGTCGGTTGAGTGCCAAGCTAGCCGGTGCATCGATGTGTGCGATGACCAAATCAGGGCGCCCGTCTCCATCGAAGTCGGCAACGGCGGAACCGCGACTGCCGCGTTTGAGCTTGAGAATGGAATGCTCACCTTCCAATTGCACTTCCCGCGCACGGCCCTGGGCGAGGGACCAAAGGCTGTCGGGTTGAGCATAGCTCGTGCCGGTCAGGGGCCTGTCCGCCTGGGGGTAGACGTGACCATTGGCTGTGAACAAATCGAGCCAGGAGTCGCCGTCAAAATCGATCAGGTGCACGCCCCAGGAAAGCAAGCGGCGCGTGCTGTTGCCGAGCCCCATGCGATGGGTTACGCATTGAAAACCGGTCGGCGAAGCCGTGAACAATTCCGTCGGTTCGTCCGAAAAGTTGGTCAGGGCAAAGTCGAGGCGCCCGTCGCGATCGATGTCGCCGGTCGCCACTCCCATGCCCGCCTGAGCCCTGCCGTCCAAGTTGGTGGCGACGCCGGCCATGCCGGCAGCTTCATCAAAGCGCTCACCATCTGAATTGATCCAGAGCATGTTGGCCGTGCTGTCCACGGCGACATACAGATCACTGTCGCCATCGCCGTCGGCATCAAAGGCGCCGGCGGCCAAGGTGAATCCGGGCGAAACCGGAGCGAGTCGGTCGGAGGCATCGCTGAAGGCCCCCTTGCCGTCGCCGAGGAAAAGTCGGTCTGCTTGGGGCTTCATGCCGTGCGGGCCGCAGTAAACGTCCAAGCCCTTCCACTGGCAGGGCACGGACAAGACGCCTTGGCCCAATTCCTTGAGTGGGGGGTCGACGGGGTCCAGGTCCAGGTACTGCCCACTGAAAAGATCCAGGTCGCCATCCAGATCGGCATCGAAGGGCACCAAGGCCGTGATCCAGCGCGGTGCGTGCCCGGCTTCCCGTTCGGCGCCGACCTCGAACTTGGCGTAGGGCTCCAGTTCGGGATCGGGCATGAGTCCCGAATTCGAAGTGGGCGTCAGCTCCCCCGATTCGTTCTGCAGAAGCAATTGCAGGTCACCGAAGGCGCCCGCAAACAAATCGCTGCGCCCGTCGCCGTTGACATCTCCGGCAGCCAGGGCCGTCCACCACCCGCTAAGTCCGGGCCCGGGCCGAGCTTCAAAGCGCGCGTCGCCCAGGTTCTCGAAGACTTCAAGGTCCGCGCCCGCACCCGCAACGAGCGCCGGCAGGGACTCGAGTCCCTGGGAGAAAACCAGATCGGGGTCTCCGTCATTGCCCAAGTCCAGGGCCGCCACGCCCGCGCCGCCGGCCTCGAGCACGGTCGGCTTGCCCGCCCTGCCGGAGCGATTGTTGTAGGTCAAGCCGCGCTCCTGGGCCACATCGTCCATACGACCGGACCAAGCGATGGGCCCGCTGGGGGGCTTCTGGGCCTGAATCGGCTCGCTGACACCCGCGGGAGCCGGGGTAATCGTTGAGCGCTGCGGAGTGTCAGCTGCGGATTGAGTCTGACTTGTAAGCGCCGGAGGAGCGCTCGCTTGGGACGGCTCCGGATCGGAATCCCCGCTACAGGATCCGAACGAGAGGGTGGCCGCCAGGCCGAATGCCAGGTAGCGCTTGCGGGCAGCGTGCTTTGCTCGTACGGGGTTGGAAAGGCTCACGGGCAGACGGGGCCCTGGGGCCGAAGGCATGGATGGAAGGGCCAGGGGCATGGCGGGGGTGTTTTTGGGAAATAGCGGAGAAGCTCAGATGGATGTGCATCCTACGCTGGCGAGTCCCAGCGCAAACATCTCGCCGCAAGCTTCCGAGCGCGCGCCCGCCGCTCGCGTCTATACTTCTCGTACTCCAACGGAGTGAATGGCAAAAGAATGAGTCCCAGGCGCAATATGCTCGAGGCCTTCCAAGACGCGAATGACGAGCGTCGCGGAGGCAAGCCGCATTCAGCCGGCCCCTTCGCCGGCTCGGCCAATCCGAGTTCGGCTCACGAGCGGTTGGATGTGATGCCGCAGCTATCGCAGCGGGATTCGCGTGCGCTCTTAGCCGTGGCCGGCATTGCCATCTTCTCCTTTATCGCCGGCCTGGCCCTGGGCCGCACGATGGGGGAGGACGATTACCTTTCCGATCTCTTGCAGCAGCGCGCGGAGGCGGCGGGTCCCGGCGACGGAAATTACCAGGGCGCAAACCAATCGGGCTGGAACGGAGCCGGCGGGTCCAATCAGGCCGGATCCAATCAATCCGGTATGGGGAATTCGGGCGCAGCCTCCCAGGCGAGTCCAAACCCGGCGAATTCCTACGCACAGCAGCCGAACGCAAACTCTGTCGGCAATTATTCGGCAGCTCACCTCAGTGGCCCCGGGGTGGAGCAGGCCCTTCAAAACCAGGTCAACCAATACACGGTTCTGGCGGTGACCTACGGTCGATCCGAGGCGGAAGAGGGCTATGCCCAGAGCACGATCGATCACTTTGCAAAGGCCGGATTGCCCGTGGCGCGCATGGTTCGCTCGCGCGATCACCTGCACGTTCTCCTCGGGGCTGCTCCGACGCGAGCGGAGCTTGAGAACCTCAAAGCCAGCGTCCGCGAACAAAGTGACCCGGCCGGTCGTCGGGGGGCCTACGATTCGGCCTATGTGGTCCCGATCGACACGTATCTGCGACGAGATCCCTGATCGGAGCCAGTGGGGCCGGCCCCGAGCCCTCCCCGTTGGGTTCCTTCCAGAGTCTCCGAACTGAGTCCCCCCCAGTGGGGCACCCCAGTGCGCTAGCCGGGGAGCCACTCCCTTGGCCGGATGATTTCGGCCGCCCAGGCCCCGTGTCGGTCCGGGATTTCGCTCCGATGCGGGTCGAACGGCTTGCCCGATCGAATTCTGCGCTTTCCGAGGGCACCCGCATCTGGCGCCGCCAAGCGTCAGTGACTACCATGCCCGGTTCCAGGTTGCGCTCCAATTGCGCCCGGGACGGACTGCGAGTCAGCACCCGTCCCTCCCTCCCGCTCGATCGCTCCCGGCGATCCCCACGGGCATTGTCCAAACGGGCAAGGTCCAAGTGTGAGGGTTTACAGGCAAGGCACGGCGCGGCACTTGAAATTCATCGGCCGACAAGTCACCGGCTGACAAAAAACAGTTCCACTTTCCCGCTTCCAAGCCACATCCCATGTCCGTCCACCCCAGCCTCAAGGGCGTCAACACCCTGGTGGGTCAGCGCAGTGTCCTGACTCGCGTCGAGCGCATCGCCAAGCTTTCCAAAGAAGGCCGTTTCGATAGTGAGACCGGGTCTCCCCTGGGTCTTCCCAAGGTGCGCACCAAGTTCCGGGTCGCCAAGAGCAAGTCCAAGGACAAGGATGAGGAAGAAACGGCTGAGAAGGCGGAAGACAAGGAATAGTTTCCGGCAGAGCGCTGCAACTGCTCGGCAGTGATGTTCGGCAGTGAGTGCTCGGCGACTCGCCCTTGGAATTTCCCGTACGCCGAACGCGTGCGGGCCTCGTGCGTCGCTTTTCAACAACCGCAGCGCGCCCTAGCGCAGTCTCCGCCCCTTGCTGCCCGTTCAAGGTCGCTGCGGGGCTTGCCAAGGATGCTCAGGTCTCGACCGTGATCTCCCAACAGAAGCAGGCCGCAAAGGCCCCCGTGATGGAGGTCTTTCGCTCGATCCAAGGCGAAGGCCTTTATGTGGGTGAGCCGCAAGTATTGGTTCGTCTGCGCGGTTGTCCGCTGCGCTGCAACTATTGCGATACACCCCACTCGTGGGCCTTGGCCGGCTCAAGCGGCGAAGCGCCCGACCCGGCGACGCCCATCCCCGGAACGGACGGTTTTGCGAAGCTCGAAGAGTGGGGCGAAGCCGGTTGGCTGACGCCGTTCCAAGTCACTTGCGCCATTGCTTCCGTTGAGGATGGTCGGCGCCGCACGATTAGCCTGACGGGTGGAGAGCCATTGCTCTGGCCCGAGTTCATTGCCCAATTTCGGAGCTTTTTGGAGCCTCGCCGGCTGCACTTGGAAACCGCCGGTGCTCACCCGAAGGCATTGGCCAAAGTAGTTGAGCTCTGCGACCACATCAGCTTGGACTTGAAGCTGCCGGGCGACCTGGCGCCGCCCAAGCCGTTCGGGGCCAAGAGTGAAGGCAGCACGGAAAGCAAGGGCGACGTCAGCTGGATTGCGAACTCAATTGGAGAGCAAAGCGCGACTCGGGATTCCCAAGTGAAGGAGGCGCCTGCGCGCGAGCGCAGCTTTGGCGGGCCGGATGTGCCCTCCTCCGAGCCGGTACCCACTTCGGCGGCGGAATGGAGCGAGGTGAGGCGCGAGGTGTTGGGCATCGTGCGCGAACGCGACGCCTGCGCCAAGTTGGTGCTGACGGCTCAAAGCTCTCTCGACGAAGTCGAATGCGTGGCCAATGACCTGTTGCAGTTCGCACCCGACCTACCCGTCTACGTTCAACCTGCGAGCCGCTTCGGCTCCAGCGAAGTTCCCTCTGCCGCGCGTGTTCTGCAAAGCGTTGAGATCATGCTGGAGCGCAACTTGACTTGCCGCGTTGTGCCGCAAGTCCACCGCCATTTGAATCTGCCCTAAAGCGCGCCCCAGGGTGGCGGACGAAGCTCCGCACACTCAGCCTTTTGCAACCCGAAACCTCCGTGTCGAAACTGCCCACAATCGCGATTCTCGGTCGGCCCAACGTCGGCAAATCCACCTTGCTCAATCGCATGGTCGGCAGTCGCGTGTCCATCGTGGAACCGACGGCGGGCGTCACCCGCGATCGCATCTCCGTGCCCGCGCGTTTGGAAACCGAATGGGGACCGCGCTGGGTGCAAGTGATCGACACGGGCGGAATCGGAATCGTGGACCGGGATGATTTGGGCGGACACGTAGAGGAGCAAGTGCGCGCCGCTCTCTTAGCTGCGGATGTGGTGCTCTTCCTGGTCGATTCGCGCGACGGTGTGGCGCCCCTGGACAGGCAAGTGGCCGAACGATTGCGGGGATCGGAACTGCCGGTGCTGCTGGTGGCCAACAAGGCCGAAGGCCCCAAGCAAGAGTGGGAAATCGCGGCCTTCCACGGCTTGGGCATGGCCGACGGGCCCTATCCGATCAGCGCGCAAAACGGTGACGGAATCACCGAGCTCTACAAGCGCATCTCCGAGGTTTTGCCCGCCTTGGAGCAAGGCGAAGATCGCGTTTATCCCGCTCTGAAGTTGGCGGTGGTCGGTCGGCGCAACGCCGGCAAATCCACATTGATCAACAGTTTGGCGCGCGAGGAGCGAGTGATTGTCTCGGAAGTGCCGGGCACGACCCGCGACGCTGTCGATGTCCTAATCGAACGCGACGGTGTGACTTACACCGTGATTGACACGGCGGGTGTGCGGCGCAAGAAGAACTTTGCCGACGCGATCGATTTTTACAGTGATGTTCGCAGTCATAAGGCCGTGCGACGGGCCGATGTCGTGCTGCTGCTGTTTGACGCCATGGAGCGCATGTCTTCGCTGGAGAAGAAGTTGGCGCGCTACGTAACCGATCACTACAAGCCGGTTATTTTGGTCGCCAACAAGTGGGATACGGTCGAGAACTTCGATCTGGAGGAGCTTGAGAAATACGTAGCCTCGCAACTGAGGGGCCTGTCCTGGGCTCCGCTTTGTGCCATCTCGGCCAAAACCGGTTTTCGGGTTGGCAAATTGATGGACTTGGCCCAGGAGATTCACGCCCAAGCGGCGCGACGGATCGGAACAGGTGAGCTGAATCGCGTGCTCCGATCGGCACTGGAAGCGCGCACGCCCTCCTCCAAGTCCTACGGCGTCAAAATTTACTACGCGACCCAAGCGGACACGACTCCGCCCACATTTGTGATTTTCGTCAAGAACAAGAAGCTGATCGGCAAGGACTACATTCGCTACTTAGAAAATCGCATGCGTAAGGAGTTTGACTTCAATGAGGTGCCGCTGCGTTTTGTCCTGCGCGAGCACAATAAGTCGGACCTCGATGAGATGGGTGTTGAACTTTGATTGCGGCACCGACGGAGCGAGCAACGCAGCTTGCCCGAGTGCCGGGAGTGATCCGCCCGATTTGCAGGCAAACGCATTCGCACCCATGGTTCGCCGGTAAGGATCCGATGCAAGGATGGGGGTCGCGCGCGGGCGCCCGGGCCGTCGTTACAGGCGGCCATTGCCAAGGAGAATCGATATGAACATGCGCAGCTGCATCGCCGCCGCACTCGCCCTTGTTTTGACTGCTTGTTCCACGACGCCGAGCGAGCCCGACGGAGATTTCGCAGAGGCGGAATTGTCGGCGGTCAGCGAGCGCGTCCTTTTTCATGCCATTGGCGAGGCCGTACGAACTGCGGGGTTTCCAGTGGGCAGCGGTGTAAACATGGACGCCTTGGAATTGGAGACGGGTTGGCAATCCTTCCTCAAGCCCTTCCGCAGTACCAAGGCGGAGCGCGGTTACCGATTGCAAGCTTTGGTGCGGGCCGATCCGGTACCGGACGTTGAAGACGCCTTTATGGTGAGCGTGCGCGTCCGCAAGCAAATCAATGAATCCCTCGTGCGACCGGGCGACCTGCGCTACGCCGAATGGGAGGGGGTCGAAGACGACCTCCTGGAGGCGCGCATCGTGTTGGGCCACATTCGTGCCAATTTGATGCAGGGCATGGAAGTCGGCGAAGAAGAGCGAGCGAAACTTTTCGGCAACTAGCCCCGCTGGAGCTTTCGGATCCGCGACCGTCGCCACGGCTGTGCAGCAGTGATTTTGGCCCCAGCGCTGCCCGGAGCCGAATGGGGCCCGGGCCGAGCCACCGGGTCGAGCCCTGCGGCCGGGAGCTGGCGGTGAACGCAGGAGTCGCATGGGCCTGGGGCATTCTGGGCCCGTCCGCTAAGGTATCGGCCCGATCTCGGCCTGCGGCGGGGCCTCCTCCGATGGCCGGGCGGGCAATTCTTTCCGTTCGGTGCGCGCGCGGCCCTTTTGCTGTTCGCCAAGCCGGGCGGCTGACAGTTCAGCGCGGCGCCTGACGTGTCGATTCAACAGTGGCTGCCGCAGCCTCCCCGACCATGAGTTCCCATCCCCTTTTTCCCCTTGGCCGCAGTTCGGACCCGCGGTCCGTCTCGCAGGGCTTGCCCGGGACCGCGCCGCGATGAGTGCTCACAAGCAATCCGAGCCGGGGGCACAGGCGAGTTCGATAGATCCATCGACATCGGCGGGGGGCGAAATCCTCGACAGTGGAGCCCATGCCGTTGAAGGTTGGGTGACCGCCGCGCCGCCGCGCTGGATGGAAATCGCCCTGCACATCCTGATGGCGCCGCGTCTTTTGGTGCGCCATTGGGACTTGATCAAGACCAGCGTCTGGCGCGAGTTGCAAGCCAGGTTCACAGGCACGGTTTTGGGCTGGGCTTGGCCGCTCTTGACGCCGGTGCTGATGTTCCTGATCTACTACTTCATCTTCACCAATCTGTTGTCGTCAAAGATGCCGGACTTGCCACCGGAGTTGGACTCTGTGGTGGGCATCTACATGTTTACGGGAGTACTGGTGTGGACGGCCTTTGCAGAGAGCATCACGCGCGGAACCAACGTGATCGTGGAGAACGGCAATTTGATCAAGAAAGTTGCCTTCCCAACTGAGATCCTTCCGCTCAACCTGGTGCTCGTAAATTTGGTAACCATGGCTTTCGGTCTGGCCATGTTCCTTTTGGCCTGCTTGGTTTTGCCGATTTGGCCGGCCCAAAACCCCCTGGATTTGTGCTGGGTTCCACTGTTGTTATTGCTGCAGGCCATCTTCAGCTACGGCGTCACACTGGTCCTGGCGACGATGCAGGTGTACTTGCGCGATACCATGCAAGTTGTCGCCGTGGCGGCGACAGTGTGGATGTTCATCACACCGATTTTTTGGGTACCGGAATTCATTCCCGACATGCCCGAAACCATGTTGGAGTTTGTGCGCGTCAACCCCATGTACCACTTGCTTTACTCCTGGCGCGTGGTCTTGATGAGTGAAACCCCCGATGTGA
Source organism: Planctomycetota bacterium (assembly GCA_029259675.1). Classification (GTDB taxonomy): domain Bacteria; phylum Planctomycetota; class UBA1135; order UBA1135; genus JAJDES01. Next base: position 1,881 of record JAJDES010000382.1, on the reverse strand, counting down.
TTTTCAACGGGGACATGCAAACATCGCTCGGCATCTTCGCTCTCTGGGCCCTTGGCAGTTTCGTCTTCGGCTACGGCTTCTTCCTGGCGGCCCGCAGGCGTTTCGCCGACGAGATTTAGCATGGCTACGAATTACGCTGTAGAAGTCGAGGGCCTGCACAAGTGGTTTCGGATCTATCCCGGACCCTTCCAACGCATCGTTGAAGGACTGAGTCTGGGGCGCATCAAGGGGCACCGCGAGTTTTCAGCCCTGCGCGACATCAACTTCAAACTGAAGCCGGGATCCTCAATCGGACTGTGCGGTGCCAACGGCGCCGGCAAGTCCACGCTCTTGAAGATTCTGGCTGGGACAACGTCGCCCAGCGCCGGCCGCTACCGCATCAACGGCAAAGTTTCCAGCTTGCTCGAACTGGGTGCCGGTTTTCACAGCGATTTCACCGGCCGGGCGAACATCATGATGAACGGCATCATGATGGGCGCCAGCAAGGAAGAGATGGAGCGGCTCACGCCCGAGATCATCGACTTCGCCGAGTTGGGTGACTACATCGACGAACCGGTGCGCACCTACTCCTCGGGTATGGGCCTGCGTTTGGGCTTCAGCGTGGCGATGGCCGTGGACCCCGATGTGATGCTGATCGACGAGGTCTTCGCCGTGGGGGACATGTACTTCCAGAAGAAGTGCGTGGACAAGATTTACGAGCTGAAGAAGCGCAACAAGACAATCGCCTTTTGCAGCCACAGCCTCTACGACGTGCGTCAACTTTGTGACGAGGCCCTATGGTTGCGCGACGGCGATCCCGCGGCCCTCGGCGATTCCGTCAGCGTGACCAACGAATACACGGTTTGGCAGCGCAACCACATTGATGAGGAGGCGGAACACCTATCGGAGAGCGAAGCCGGTGCGGTCAGCAAGCGCCGCGAGGAGCTTTCCAACGCCCCTGAAGTGCTCGACGCCAGGGTCTATCACCCCCAGTCCGGCGAGGAGCGCTACGAGTACCAAACCGGCGATGACATGGAGATTCGCGTTTGGTGGCGCAACCCCAAACCCGAGCAGAATCCAATCAACCTGGCGGTCGGTTTCGTTTATCCGGACATGACGACGGTGGCGGGCATGCTGACCCACATCGACGGCTTCAAACTTGAGGGCAGCGAGGGTTGCACGAGCGTGCACTGCTCGAAACTCAACCTCCTATCCAATCAATTCCTGGTGGCTGTGATCCTGTTTGACGGCGAGGGTACGCACCAATATCAGAAGTACTTGATCCGCGAAAACCTGTCGATTCGCCACGGTACGAAGGACGTGGGCATGGTGCTTGTGGATCACCATTGGAATAATCGCCCCGAGATTGCGCTTCCCACGGGCAGCGGCGCGCGTATTCGCGAGGCCAATGTGGACGGTACGCAAGGACATTCGAGCGGTGAGGACGGCGGTTGGTAATGCTGAACTGCCCGCGAATCCACGCCCCGCGCCGAGGCTGCACGAGCATGCAAATCCCAAGGCGGGGTATCTAACGAAATGGGCACGCGACTATCGGCCTTGGTGGTGAACTACAACACGGGCAGCTTCGCCCTGCGCTGTGCGGAGTCCTTGCGCGCCGATTGGCAGCTTGAGGGGCGCGCCGCGGAGGATCTTGAGATCGTAGTCGTGGACAACGCTTCACCTGTGGATCAAGAGCCGTGGCTCACTCAGCTCGAGAGCGGCGGCGTGAAAGTGATTCGCAGCGCGACCAACGGAGGCTATGCGGCCGGCATGAACATGGCTCTGGCCCAAACTTCAGGTCAACCGGACGACGTGGTAGCCATCCTCAATCCGGACCTCTTCTTCTTGCCGGGGTCGGTCGGGACCTTGCTCGAATTTGTGCTCGCCCATCCCAAGTGTGGT